>JAFARV010000931.1 GCA_019245255.1 Acidobacteriaceae bacterium
CGGAGAGAAGCGTCGTCGCTATGGCGACGAACAGCACAAAGCCCAGGGTCGGCAGGTTAAGTCCGCCACCGAGATCCATCGGTACGTCACTAACGGGAATCAGATAAGAGAGCGACCGCCCTAAGAACGTAACCAGTATGAGCCCCGCCACTGTACCCCCGGCGCTCAGCAGCGACGTCTCCACGAAGAGCTGCTTCACCAGTCGAGAGCGCTTGGCCCCCAGCGCAATCCGTATCCCGAATTCGGTCTGCCGGAACACCGCGCGCGCCAACAGCAGGTTGGCGACGTTGGCGCAAACGATGAGCAACAGCAGCACAGAGAGCATCATCAAGATCCGCAGCGGTTGAAGCAGCATACCCTGGGCGCCAAGATGCCCGTTCCACAGCGGCGTTACTGTAAGGTCTACGCCTTTGTTCGTCTTGGGGTAGAGTTCGGCAAGCCTCTTCCCCAGCGCTCTCACTTCATCGCGCGCCTGCTCCACGGTAACGCCGGGTTTCAGCCGCACGATCGTAGAGGTCTGGTCCCGCGTCGCGCGGTTGTGCAGTGTACCGTCGCCGGTGCCCATCGCCGTGGCCATTGTGGTCGGGGCCCAGACGTCGAAGACCACACCGGCCATTGACCCATGAAACCCAGGGGGAGCCACACCGATAATCGTCAAATCTCGTCGGTTCAAACGAATCGTCTTGCCCAGCACGTCTGGGCTACCGCCAAAGCGCGATTGCCACATACCGTAGCTGATCACCGCAACCGGCGCGCCGCCTTCCTGTCGTACCTCCTCGGGCAAAAATCCCCGACCCGTCGCCAGCTTCACCTTTAGTAAATCGAAGTAGTTGCCCGAGACGAGTTCCGCCCAGGCGTGCGCCGTCTTCCCGTTCTCCCCGACGCTCAACGGCGTGAATCGCCCAATCGCCACTCCGGAGACCAGCTTTAAGTTGTCCCGGTAGTCCAAATAATCGAGAAAGGAAGTGTTGATTAGATACTCGCCGGTGGGGGTCACAGTCTCGATCAGCGCGAGTCTCTCTGGATCGCCGGCGCCCGGAAAGGGGTGCAGTAGCACCGAATTGATCCAACTGAACACGGTTGTGTTCACCGCAATTCCCAGGCCGAGCATCAGGACTACCAGGCCCGAGAACCACGGGCTGCGCCACAGCATCCGCAATCCGAACCTCACATCCCTCATGAACATATTCATGCGCTCCATTGGCGCTGTGCAGAATAGGTCTGCGATTACTTCCACCCAAAGCGTAAAGGCGCTCTCCCGATGCAGGCGTTCTGAGAATAAGTCCGCCATTTGCGCGCCATACTCGCAGCGGAATGGCTCCGGATACAACCACAGCAGGGTACGATACGCTCGCGACGACCAACTCATTTCGATTCCTTGAGTTTCGGGACGAGCCCTGTGGCGCGAGCCTGGCGCAGGAGTTCCGACATCCGTTTCGCCTCAGCCGCGGCAACTGCACGCCCAAACGCTGTGATGCGGTAGCTTCGGCGGCGGTCATCGTGGCCTGGTAACTCGGAAATCAGCCCTTGCTCCAACAATCGGCTGATAGCGCCGTACAATGTTCCCGGGCTCATTCGGATGCTTCCGCCGGTTCGTTCTGAGATGTCCTGCATAATGGCGTAGCCATGCCGTTCACCGTCCGCTAACGCGACCAAGATGTGAAAGGCGGCCGTGGGCAGCGGCAGGAGATCGTCGGGGCGGAGCGCATCAGCCATCTGGTGCTGATCGTATAACGGACGACGGTATAATGTCAACCGTTACAATGGACACTAAAACCCATTGCATCAGAGAAGTCCACTGACCAGTCGAGCCATCTTACCTGAGATTCCGTTGTTCGACTTTCACTCGGCTCGAAGGCTGTCGATGGCATCGATGCGCAGCGCGCGGCGAGCGGGAATCAGCGACGCTACGAGCGCGGCGCTGCTGAGGGCCACCGTAGCTGACAGAAACGTCACGGGATCATGCGGTGTGACGCCGAAGAGCATGCTCGCGAGCAGCCTGGTCAGGCTCCAGGCTAGAATACAGCCGCCCGCAATCCCGCAGCACGCCGGAAGCATGGCTTGCTTGACGATCATTGCCAGCGTTTCGAGTGGCCGTGCTCCGATCGCGAGTCGAATGCCGATCTCGCGGGAGCGCCGCGCGACAGCATACGAGACTACTCCTGCCACACCCGTCATCGCAAGCAGTAATCCAAGCAGAGCAAAGGCGCCGAGCAGCGCCGTCACGAACCGGCGTTCTCGAATCCCTCCCGTCAACAGATCGCCGGCAAACGCAATCCGGGAAATTGGCTGCTCGGGATCGACGGATCGAATCGCGCGTTTCAGTATCGCTTCCGCCGCTTCGCCACCATGCATGCGAACCACAACCGTCATCATGTTGGCCGGCATCTGCTCTTCCGGGACGTATATCACGGGGATGGTGCCCTGATCGAGCGTCGTCTGCTTAATATCTGCGACCACTCCGATGACGCGCAGCTCGGAATGTTGCGAATAGGCCGCGAATACTTCCCGCCCCAGCACATTTCCGCGTGCATCGATCATTCTTGCGGCGGATTCACTCACGACCGCCACCGCCGGCCCACTCGCGGTATCGCGCTTCGTAAAGGTTCTGCCGGCGATGATCCGCGTCTTCACAGTTTCGAAGTATCCAGGCAGAACCATGTTCAACATGGTCCACGGGTGCGTCCCAGCGGCGGAAAATGAGCGCCCGTGCGGATCGAATGGCGATGTCCAAAACGTCCCTTCAAAGGGCCCCGATAACGCTGCGCTCGCCGACTCCACGCCCGGCTCGCGCCGTACAGCTTCGACCACGTCATTAAAGAACCGTGCCGTCTCCGGTCCCATGGGTCGCGTGCGCAGGATGTCGGCCATCACCAGGCCCTCCGGCTGAAATCCCGGGTCAACATACAGCACCGCGCGCAGGCTCTCGACCAGCAGCACGGATGCCACACAGAGCACGAATGCAATCGCCACCTCAGCTCCGATCAGTACTCCGCGCCAGTTCCAACGAGCCGACAGCGAAAGCGCGTTCGTCTTGAGTGCGGGGTTCGGATCGGTCCTGCTCGCAATCAGTGCCGGCGCGCTTCCGAACAAGGCTGTCGCCACAACGGACAAAAGGAGCGTGAATGCCAAAACAGTTCCCTCCGTATGCGCAAGCTCCAGGCCCGGCACACGATCGCCATACATGCGTGCCAGGGCAGGCACGCCGGCTTTGGCGATCAGCAATGCCACTCCGGATCCGAGCATCGCGAGCAGCAGGCTCTCCGTTAACACCTGCTTCAGGAGTCTGCCGCCGCTCGCGCCGACCGCCGCACGCATCGCAAACTCGCGCTTTCGTACAGTGGCACGCCCCAGCGCCAAATGGGCAACGTTAGCGCAGGCAAGCAGGAGCACGAAACCCACCGCGTAAACCAGAATCAGCAGCCTCTGTTTCAAACCATGAAGCAGATCATCCTGAAGCGGTTTTATATCGGCCGTTTCTCCGCGATTCGATTCCGGGTACTGTTTGCCGAGCCTCGCCATGATCGTCGCGAACTCGGATCGAACGGATGCTGGAGTGGCGCCTTGCCCCAAGCGTCCCAGCGCGATGATCCCCGGATGATTGCTGCGCGGCGTCATTTCCGGGTGTTGCGCTTTGAGCCCGATCGGCAGAAAAATATCACCGTCGCTCCACGCAGTTTCCCGGCTGGGCCGCAGCACACCAATCACAGCTACTGGCTGTTCATCGACTTCAATGGTTCGTCCGACGATATGGGCATCGCCGCCGAAATTCTTCAACCAGAAGCCATGACTGAGAACCGCCGTAGCCATCGCCCCCGGTTTATCGTCCGCCTCCCCGAATACCCGCCCCAGAGATGCGCTGCGTCCGAGCAGGCGGAAATACGACGTCGTAGTCCATTCCGAGCTTGCAACCACAGCCGAATGCCGGTACCCGACTTTCGCGGGCCAGTGTTGCACGGCGGCAAGATCGCGGAGCGTTCTCGATTGCGCCCGCCAGTCGAGAAAATCCGGCCACGAGACGTTTGTCCTCAAACCCGTGCTCAGCGTTTCCCGGATCACCACCATTCGTTCTGCGCCTGGGTAAGGCAGTGGCTTCAACAGTACAGCGTTTACGATGCTGAACATGATCGTATTCGCGCCAATACCGAGCGCCAGCGTCACAATCGCCGCCGCCGTGTAGGCGGGATTTTTGCGTAACAGCCGGAATGCATGCCGCAGGTCCATCCAGAAAGCCTCGATCCCGGGTAAGCCCGCCCGCTCGCGATAGCTCTCCTTTATTTGTTCAAGGCCGCCAATTCGGATCAGTGCCTGCCTACGCGCTTCCTCCTCGCTCATGCCGCGGCGAACGTTCGCCTCTACTTCGCACTCCAGCACCGAGCGAAGTTCGTCGTTGAGATCAGCCTCCAGCCTCCGCCTGTGCGCCAGCCACCCGATTCGGGAGAGCAACGCTCGAACCCGTCTCATCGCGAACCGCCGCTGACCTGCCTAACGCGCCACGCCAGGCCGTACGCGTGCAGCGGGCCCATGTTTTCGAGCCTACTCAACACCATCAAGGGCGTGTTCAGCCAAACCGCGCTCTGCTCTGCCATATTGGAGTCCAATATAAGAGATTTCATATTGGAAAGCAATAGGTGAAAGACTCTGGCCTGTATTTCTCACCACGGTTGAAGCGAAACGCGTGAGAGGCATGCAGATACAAGGCGCGCGAAGGTCGGCGCCCGGAGGCATATTTGAACAATCTGTCGAGGACGGCGATCGATGCGCAACGCAGTAGGTGCGCGCCTATCGCGCGTTGCAGCCAAGCGCTGGTGAGAAATGCAGGCTAGCGCTCAGGCCGGGTTTCAGGGTCTGGCTAACTTAGGACTCAAGGATCCGGGCGGGCACAGTTTCCACGGGGTCGGCCCGCAGAGACTCTAGCAGGCTCTTCAACTCATCGGCTCGGATCGGTTTGGATAGATACTCATCCATTCCCGCATCCAGGCAGCGTTCGCGGTCGCCGCGCATCGCATGCGCAGTCACGGCAATGATGGGCAGGTGCCTGCCGGTTCGCAGCTCTTCCTGTCGAATGGCCGCCGTCGTCTGAAATCCGTCCATCAGAGGCATCTGCAGGTCCATAAGCACGATGTCCACCCTCGTTTCCTTCAGCTCGGCCAGGGCTTCGATGCCGTTCCCCGCGGTGATCACGCGATAATTCCATTTCTTCAGGAGCGCCTGGGCCAACTTCTGATTCACCGCATTGTCTTCAACCAAAAGAACGCACCACCGGGGCTCGGCGTCCTCGGTTTGCATTGTGACCCGCAGATCAGCACAAGCAATAACATCCGGACAAGCGGCTTTGTGCGTTTCTGGAAGAGGGAGTGCCAGGTGGAACACGCTTCCTCGGCCGGGTTCACTGTCCAACCAGATGCGGCCACCCATTAGTTCCGCGAGCTGCGCCGAAATCGTGAGGCCCAATCCCGTTCCTCCGTGCCGCCGTGTTGCCGATCCATCAGCTTGCACGAAGGCTCGAAAAATGTCGGCTTGCTTTTCCTTTGCGATGCCAGGCCCGGTGTCCTGTATCGCGAAATGCAATTCCGGCTGATTGCCATCCCCGCTGGCCCTCTCAATCGTGACGCTTACCTCTCCCTCGTCGGTGAACTTGATGGCATTACCAACCAGGTTGGTCAGAATCTGCCGGAGCCGTACAGGGTCGCCAGTAACGGTTTCCGGAACATCCGGTTGAATCCGGCACGTGAGCTCCAATTCTTTTTCGTGGGCTCGCAGCGCCAGCGCTTTCAGTACGTTCTCGACACACTCTCGTAACTCGAAAGCAATTCGATTGATCTGCAATTTGCGCGCCTCGATCTTTGAGAAATCGAGGACATCGTCGATGACACCCAGTAGGGACTCCGCTGAGAGTTTGACGGTCTCAACATAGTCTCGCTGTTGTGCTGTAAGATCCGTATCGGCCAGCGTTAATTCGGTCATGCCGATAATCCCGTTCATCGGTGTGCGAATCTCGTGGCTCATATTGGCCAGGAACTCGCTTTTCGCCTCGTTGGCCGCCTCCGCTGCCTTTTTCGCGGAGCGCAGTTCGGCTTCGGTTCGCTTAGTTCCGTCAATATTCAGATACGTCCCCTGGATCTCGATCGGCTCACCCTCGGCGGACTCCAGCAGCGTTGCGCTATGTATCACCCAAACCGCTTCACCGTCGGTCTTTATCAGCTTCGTTTCATAGGAAGGCAGACGTTTTGTCTCAAACAGCACCTTCGCGCAAGCTTCTGCTTCCGATGCCAGCAGGTGTACGCGAAAATTGACTCCGATAGCGTCCGAAGGCTCCTGGTACCCCAGAAGCTCGGCACATGCACGATTCATTTCGATGATGGTTCCGTCCGGAGCCGCCCGGCAGATTCCCGTACAACTTCGTTCGATGAGCAGCCGATAACGCTCTTCTGTGGACCGCAGAAGCATTCCTTGGGCCGAGAAACGCTTGTCCGCAATCGAAGAGACGATCGCAATGCCAAGAAGGACAAGCGAAACGATAGCGATGCCGATTGCTCCCAATGACGAGACACTCACCCCGGAGCTGGCATGCAACTCATACGTTGGCCGGAATCGCGCCGCGGCCATCGCCGTGTAATGCATCGAGCTGATCGCCAGGCCCAACAGGATTGTCGCCGCGAGTTTGTGACCTCGCCCGGCCGCGCCACCCGATCGGAAGGCGAAAATCGCAATTCCAGAGCCAACCACCGCAATCACCACAGAAAGACCAACCACCCACCAGTTCCAGACACACGAGCAGCTCATCCGCATCGACGCCATCCCTATGTAATGCATCGCTCCGATGCCGCTGCCCATGAACACGCCTCCCAAAACGAGTTGGGGAAACTGGAGCGCTGGCCGGCTTGTAAATGAAAGCGCCACGGCAGAGGCGATAATCGCCGCAATCATCGACGCAACGACCAGGACAACGTCGTAATGGACCGGAACGGGCAGACGAAACGCCAGCATCCCTATGTAGTGCATAGACCAGATGGCGATGCCCATGGCCGATGCGCCACCCCAAATCCAAGCGACTCGAGTGCGCCCCTTTGTTACGGTGACGCGGCTAGACAGATCGAGCGCGGCGTACGCTGCACAGATCGCAACGAAAACCGAGAGAGCTACCAGCCGATAGTCGTAAACAGCATGCAGAAACATGAGTCAAGGTCATTGCAACCAAACATCTTCATCCCACGGGATATGCAAGCCGGTTTTCTCCGATAAATGTGTTCCCGATTGAAGCAAGCGTTTGCATAAAGGTTCGGCGGTTGCGTTCTTCCTTACTTCTCATCGGCCTAAACCCGCGGATCTTCTGCCGCAAATTTCTGGTTATTCGCGCAACACAGCGTTCGAGGGCATTTCCTGTGCAAGGCGTTCCTACGGTTTTCTGCCTCGAGTTCCGTTCACCCAGGCACCCCATAGCCGGAACCCTTTCATCTGATCGTCCAGATGAGTATCGGGGAATGTCGTTTCAATTTCGGATCGTGTATAACGCACTCCGATGCGCTGCGGCGCGTTCGCAAGTTCGAGCGCCAACCCCGCCACGATTGCTTCATTGATTTTCAGTTGTTTCACATCTACCTTGTCAAAGGTATCGGAACTCGCGTGATAATTGGCGAGATAATTCGCGGGCTCCTGATTCGGCAAAAGCGTGGGCACTCCTTCGAGCATGAAATCGAAGTTATCGGTGCCGAGTTCAGCGTCGTTGGTAATCCCGGTCGCTTTCCATCTCGCGAACGGCTGCAATAGAGGGCGGAGTGCGCTTTCCACGTCCTTACGTCCTTGGGTCGAAACGCCGGTTATCGCACCGTCGCCGGCATCCAGGACCAGCTCAGCCACGATATTGTCAAGTTCCTTCCGGTGTGCACGCACGTAGGCTAGCGATCCGAAAAGGCCCTCTTCCTCACCTGAAAACAAGATAAAGCGCAGCGTTCGTTTCGGTCGCCCTCCGGCAGCTCGGATCGCACGCAGTGCGTCAATCATTAACGCAGCGTTACACCCGTTGTCCAAGGCGCCCGTGCCCAAATTCCAGGAGTCCAGATGCGCACCCAAAATGACGACTTCATCCCGCCGTTCGCTTCCGCGCAGTTCGGCGATAATGTTCTGCGATGCGATTGCCGGCCCTATCTTGTTCGGAATCGACAGCGACATGCGCACGTCGTCACCGTGCTCGATCATCCTCTGAATGCGCAAGCTATCTTCACGCGCCAGCAAGACTTGAGGTATTACGTCAATACGCCCGGTGATTGAATTGATGTGCCGGTAGAGGAGATCGTGTTCGCGAGTTGAAGTAAATGCAACCGCCAATGCTCTGCCCTTTACTGCGAAGTCGAGAATTGGGGGCGCGCGGAAATATTCATTGAAGAGGTCCTCCCAGCTCTTAAGGACGTCGCTGTGCAGCAATAGAATCGCTCCGGAAAAGTCACCGGCTTTGGCGATCTCACTCGCCGAACCTATCCCGATATCGACAACGCGCGCTCTCGTCGGCACCAGCGGGGGCGCCCACGCCACTGCCTGCGCTCGAACACGAAACCGTGCAGGTGCGACAACCTCGACATCGGTATTGCCTTCGGTCCATGACTGAGGCACCGTGAAATCTTCAGTCGTGATCGAATCCGCCCCTGCCTCTCGGAATGCCCGGATAGCCCACCGCCTGGCTTTGTCGAATTCCGGAGTACCGGGCACACGGCCACCGACTTCATCGGTCAGGACGCGCAGGTTTGCTTCTAGCGGCGTTTCCGGACGGAGAGCCTCGTTCATAACGAGATCAGGCGATTGACCGAAGCCGTTACCTGCAGCGGCCAACGCAAATCCGCAGAGTAGTACCTGGAATAAGCTGCGCGACACTGGCACGGATGTGAGTCGAGGGGCGGACCTGGTCAACCCGGAAGCGTATCAAACACGTACCCAACACCCTCAGATCCGCCGCAGCTTCCACCCTCCGCGCGCGAACATAATCAGCCCGAGCACCGTCATCACCGTATCGGCAATTGGAATCGCCGCAAACAAGCCGTCAACACCGAGCGCCGTACGGTTCGCCAGAAACCACGCCAGCGGGATTTGGCAGAACCAGAAGCTGATCACATTGATGATTGTCGGTGTCATCGTGTCGCCCGCCCCGTTGAATGCCTGAATCATCACCATCCCGTACGCATACACCAAATTGCCGTAGGCAATGATGCGTAGACAGTCGGCCGCATAACTCGACACCACGCGATCCGCCGAAAAGAACGACACAATAAAATGCGGTGCGAAGATCAGCAGCATCGCAATCGCAACCAGGTAAACGGCATTGTAGCCGCCCGTCACGTAGACCGCGCGCTCGGCACGCTCCGGCTTCTTCGCGCCCAGGTTCTGTCCGACCATAGTCGCCGCAGCGCCGCTCATCCCCCACGAAGGAAGAATGATGAACATGAAGATGCGTATGCCGATTGTGTACCCGGCCACCGCGAGGCTCCCAAAGGTGCTGATCATCCGCACCAGCACAAGCCAGCTCGTATGTGCAATCAGGAACTGCAAAACGCCCGTCGAAGACACACGAATCAGCGATCCGATCACCGCCGGCACCAACCGAAGATGCTTCGCCATGATGCGCACGCGCGCCCTTCCGTTCGTCAGCATCCAGAACTGAAACAGGACGCCACACGATCTGCCGATCAAAGTGGAAACCGCGGCGCCGGTTACGCCAAGCTTCGGGAATGGCCCCAGTCCGAAGATGAAACACGGATCCAGAACCAGGTTGATCAGATTTGACACCCACAACACACGCATCGCAATCGACGCGTCCCCCGCGCCGCGAAAAATCGCATTGTTCAGGAACAGCAGCATCACCACAGCCGTTCCGCCAAACACGATTTCCGTATAGCGATGCCCGCCCGCGATCAGCATCTGGTCCGCGCCCATCAGATTCAGCAGTTCATGCGCGAAGATCATACCCGGAATTCCCATCGCCACCGCGACGCCAATGCCGAGAAAAATCGATTGCATCGCCGCGGTAGCCGCGCCTTCCGGATCTTTTTCACCGATCCGCCGGGCAACCATTGCCGTCGTCGAAAAACTCACACCTAATGCCACCGAAAAAACCAGCGTCAGCATGGACTCCGTCAAACCTACAGTCGCCACTGCATTCGGCCCCAGGCGTGTCACCCAGAACACGTCCACAAGCGCAAAGAGCGACTCCATCACCATCTCCAGCACCATCGGAATCGCCAGCAGGAAAACCGCCCGGCTGATTGACAGTTGCGTGAAGTCTTGATGCGTCCCTCGGATCGCCTCACTGATGGTGCGCCAAACGCCTGCC
>JAFARV010001023.1 GCA_019245255.1 Acidobacteriaceae bacterium
CAAACGGCTTTGGCCAGGTGGGAAGGACTTGAGTCTTCGAGGTGACCTCGCTATCAACGTCCGACTGCGGGACCTTGATCTCCTGAACAGGCACCAGCAATTTTCCGGTGGTCTCTTCGAAAAGCCAAACATATCCGTTCTTCGTGATCTGCGCAACTGCTTCGATCAACTTACCGTACCGGCGAACCTGAACCAGCGTCGGTGCGGCCGGCGGGTCTCTATCGAGCACGTCGTGCTTCACCAACTGGTAGTACCAGACGCGCTGGCCGGTGTCGGCATTCAGAGCAATCAGGCAATTTGCAAACACGTCGTCCCCGATCCGGTTTGCACCATAGAAATCGAATGCTGCCGAGCCAGTTGGAACGAACACCAGGCCGCGCCTTGCATCGAGCGTCACACCAGGCCAAGCGTTCGCGCCTCCGATGTACTTATACGCATCTTTTGGCCACGTGTCGTAACCGAACTCGCCTGGCTGCGGGATTGTGCGAAAGATCCAGCGTATTTTGCCTGTATGCACATCAAACGCGCGAATGTGTCCCGGCGCGGCAGGGAGGTCTTCCGCCACGAGCGTGCCCTGAATCAACATGTCTTTATAAACGACACCGGGACTCGTGGCCTGTACAGTGAGTCCTTGTGCCTGCTCACCTAAGCCGTCGTGTAGATCAATACGGCCGTGCTCACCGAATTCGTCGATAGGTCTGCCCGTTTTCGCATTTAGAGCATAAATGTAGCTGTCGATCCCGACGAAGATGCGGCGCTCGTCGCCTTCGCCCCACCAACTGAATCCGCGGCTGCGCTGCTTCGTTTTGACCGGTTCGCCGCGATGCGCATCGAAATCCCAAATCAGCTTTCCGGTGGCGCCGTCGAGCGCGACTACGCGAAGACGCGGCGTCGCTGCGTAGACCACGCCATCGAGAACAAGCGGATTGCATTCCATATCCGATCCCGGGAACTCATCTCCGGAATCGAACTGCCAGGCTTTCACCAGCTTCGAGACATTCTTTCGGTTGATCTGCGAAAGAATCGAGTAATGCGATCCGCCGGGGCCGCCGGTGACGGGCCAATCTCGAGATGCAGCGTTCGGCACAGTCGCAGCGCTCAACGCGACGGCGCTGCATAAAAGAGTCGTGATAGTTAGATTCATTTGATCGCGAGGTCTTCCGGCTTGATACCGGCCGTGTAGACCTCAGAATTGAAAGAGTGCGGATTGTAAGTTCCAACGAATGCGACGTCGGCCTTGGCAGGAATATCCTTATCCATGCCTAGCGCCCAATATGTCGCATTCACCAGCAGGCGGCGCACCGCTTCGCTTTCGATATCGTCAGCGGACCCAATCGTGGATGTGAAGATACGCGCACCTTTATAAGTGTTCGTCCAAGCGATCGGCATCATCGGATCATTCGCTTTCCCAGTCACCGGGTCTGCATCGGAACCGATCCACGACAGCACTTCTCCCAACACGAGAGGCTTGCAAGAAGGCTTCATTGGCAGATGAACTTCGTAGACGTCTGTCGGTCCCCAGATTTCGGCATCCTTTATACCGCGGAGGATGGGGCTTTCATCGGCGCCAGGGGCGAAGATGCCGCGTGTACTCTGCTCTCCGTGTTTGCCGTGATGCGTCACCCATGTCTCGCCGAGCACCTGGCGGCCGAAGCCGCCTTCCCAACCGGGAGCTGTGCTGTTCCACGACCATTTCTCATATGTTTTGCTGGTCTTGAACCAGAACGCATGAGTGCCGGTGCGTATGGCGACGATCGGGCGGCCGGATTCGACGAAGTCGACGAAGTATTTCATCTGATCGTCAGGTAGGTCGCGCCAACGCATGAACACGACTAGTAAGTCGGCGTTCTTTAGAATCTCCAGGCCGGGCGTGTTGCGCTTTTCGCGTGGATCGATAGTGCCGTCATCCGGATTGATGGGAAACAAAACCGTGCAGGTAAATCCGTGACGCATTGCGAGTATCTTTGCGAGAGCAGGCAAGGCTTCTTCGGAATGGTACTCGGCGTCGTCTCCCGAGACCATTACGATATGTTTGCCGCGACCTGCGCCATTGACACCTTCGTAAGTAACGCCTGCGGCGAACAACGAAAGAGCGAAGGCGAGAATAACCGCGATCCGGATAAACACTGAACGTCATCGTACTACCTTGGAAACAGATGCTCCGTCGCGCGTTGTGCCTCGGTTTGCTGTCGGTCTGCATTGCACTTGGACAAGATCCGGATGCCATTCGCGAAACGCAAGCGAACGCTTCGGGCGCGGACGCGGGTAAGCGGCAGTTTCAACAGACGTGCGGGTTCTGTCACGGTCCGGATGCTCGCGGCGCAAGCGGCCCCGATCTGATTCGATCACCGCTCGTCAGTCGCGACCAGAATGGGAATCTGATCGGTCCGGTGATACGCAACGGGCGTCCGGAAAAAGGCATGCCCGCGTTTCAGCTGTCAGATGCCGAGATACGCAACATCGCCGACTTCCTTCATGCCGAGGCAAAAGTGGCGGCCTCAGTCGCGCAGCGCATACCCAGCGAGTATCCGCTCGAGAAGCTGCTGGTTGGGAATGCGGGTGACGGCAAAGCGTTCTTCGACGGAGCCGGGCATTGCACAGCGTGCCATTCTGCCGCGGGCGACTTTGCGCATATCGCGTCAAAATACAAACCGTTCGATTTGCAAACGCGCATCGCGTTTCCATCGGGAGCGAAATCCAACGTCACTGTGACGGATGCCTCCGGCAAGATGTTTGAAGGTGAGGAGACATATGCTGACGAATTCTTTGTTTCGCTGCGCGACAAGAACGGGCATGTGTTCTCGTGGTCCCGGCAGAGTGTAAAGGTCCAGATACGCGACCCGCTTCGAGAGCACGAGAGGTTATTAAAGACGTATACCGACAAGAACGTGCATGACCTGTTCGCCTATCTGGAGACTCTGAAGTGATCCGGGCAGTGGTGCTCCTGCTCGCAGCAATCACCCTTTCTGCGCAGGATAGTTGGCCGACCTTCAATGGTGACTACTCCGGACGGCGCTTCAGCACGTTGAAACAGGTCAATACGAGCAACGTCGGAATGCTCGGCATGAGCTGGGCATTTCAAACGGATGTGAACACTGGCCCAGGGCTGAAATCGACGCCGCTGCTGATTGACGGGGTGCTGTACTTCACCGAGCCGGATGATGTATGGGCCGTCGATGCGCGTACGGGCCAGCAGATCTGGCATTACCGCTACCACCAGAACGAGGGACTGCACATCGGGCAGCGTGGCGTCGGATATTACAAGGACCGCGTTTACTTCGAAACGCCTGACGATCACCTGCTGTGCCTCGATGCTCGGACGGGCGAAGTCGAGTGGGATCGTGAGCTCGCCGACGTGAAGCTGGGCTACTGGGCGACGATGGCGCCA
>JAFARV010000009.1 GCA_019245255.1 Acidobacteriaceae bacterium
GGTCCAGCTTGAAGCGCGACCTGTTTCTCGGGACGTTCTGTCTTGAGGTCGACTACATACTGGGCCGTATTCGCTGCGTGCGCCGTTAGCCGAACCGACGGAGTAAAAAACGGCATATCGGCGTCTTCACTCCACGTGGCGGCCAGCCGGCCGTGATGTTCGTGCCAATTCATATGGAGGTAGGTCATATTGATCCTTTCTCCAATCAATGCGTCAAGGCGGACCGAAATCGATCACCATTCGACTGCTCGCTTGAAAGAGCGTCGAGAGTTGGTGCGATTAGCGGAGTTCAGCTCGATTCATCAATGAGAAACCCGAAAGCTCGCTCAACAGGGGATCTTGTACTTCCGCTGGCATATCGCAGGCCTCAAGGAGGATGGCGCATGCATCCTCCACAAGTGCCGGGAATGGTTGCCGGCTGATGTGGGTTATGTACAACTTGCCATCGATCGTGACAGCCGAAATACTTTGGGTATTGATACCGCCAGTAATGACGGATGGATAAAGCGCCTTGAGGTTCAGGTCTCCGAATCTAGTTCTCACTCCGGGATCGCCGTAGTTGCTGATCATGAGGTCATGGTTGTAAAACCCTGCTGCGTCAATGCTCGTCAGATCATCCGGATCACCTTCCTGCGCTACCACTCCCCGCACCGCGCTGAGGCCAACGGCAATCGCCTCCTTTTTATTGGACGCGATCATACCGTGCTTCAACTGCCGAGCGAATTCCCAAAAAAGAAAGATCATCGGAGGGATACATTACGGAAGGCAGTACGCTGATGGCCACCCCTGCAGCTTCGGGAAGATTCAACATAGGCCGGAGATCGACAGGAGAAAAACACAAGACCGGTGCAGTTCGCCAAGGCTCCGATGCATGTCTTCCGGCATAAAAGAATGCCGCAACCAGGGCGCCCTGCACTGTAGTACTCTCCGCCCGCGCCTTTGAGCGCACAGCTTGGAGTTCGTTCTGGTTGAGATGACAACGCCGGACGAAGGGCATGGGCAACTTGCTACGGAAGTCTGTTGAAGGTGCCTTCACGGGAGCCAGGTGCGTATACGGCGCCGGTTCACCCAGTCCGAAGAATTTTCCGATCGCTGGAAACAACGGGACTGGTTTTCCTAATGCCTCACCGGAAACCGCAGCGATGAGGTCTTCAATGATCCGAAGGTTAGTTGTACCGTCCGTCGCCGCGTGGTGGGCCGAGAACAAGATCTCACAACGTTCGGCGCTGTGGAACAGAGTAACGCGCGCCAGAAGATCGTCTGCATATCCGAACGAAGCGACTAACTCATTCGCGACCGCGCTGTCGAGGTTCGCTCCCTTCAGCGGCAGCACACGCAGCGTAAGCGATCTGCCGGGCAACGTCTCGAAATACGGCCGTTCGCCTGGATTCTTGCGAATTCGTGCGGACAGCAGCGGGTATCGCGGTTGCACTCTACTGAGAGCGCTGCGCCAGGTCTCCATTGTTGTTGCGCCTTCGACTTCAGCGAGCACTATGGTCGTACGCGGGAAAGTATTCTCCGAAAGCCAAAAGTATTCCTCGAGGCCATCGAGCGTCCGCAATTTCTCGCCTGGGGCTACGTCCTGATCGTGTGCGTGTCGAAACATTCTGTTTGTCCTTTTATTAACTTTGCCTGGAACTAAGGCGCTCTTGTTCCTGCGTGCTATTTCCCAAGATGTAGTCTTTGATTGAGGCGCGGGCGGCTGCCACTTCCGCCTCGGACTTGGCGCGTTTGCCGCAGAACGCAAATCCTTCGTAGCCGTTATTTGCAACTTCGTCGCACTTTGTCCGGTACGGGCCGACGCCGCCGATGTAAGGCATGAAAATGCGCGGTTTACCGGGGACATTCGCGCCGGTATACCAGGAGTTCGCCAGAGGAAACAGCGTATAACCGGAAAGCTCGTTGACGTGATTAACCCAAGAGTTCTCCGCGTCAAGCGTTGCTTCGATACTCGCGAATTGAGTTTCGCGGACATACGCCATACAGTCGGCAATCCAATCGACGTGTTGTTCGATAGACACGACCATGTTGCTGAACACGGAAGGGCTGCCTGGCCCGGTGATCGTAAACATATTGGGGAAACCGCTGGTCATGATGCCGAGATAAGTACGCGGCCCTTCTGACCACTTCTCTTTCAGCGGAACACCCGTTCTACCGCGGATGTCGATATTGCGCAGCGCGCCGGTGATGGCATCGAAGCCGGTCGCAAGCACGATACTGTCCAGGTTGTATTCCTTCGCGAGCGTGCGTACCCCTGCAGCAGTGATCTCGTCGATAGGCTCGGATCGAGCATCGATAAGAGTGACGTTTTCGCGGTTGAACGTCTCGTAATAACCAGTGTCAACACAGACCCGCTTGGTTCCAAACGGATAATCCGTGGGCAGTAACTTCTCGGCGACTGCGGGATTCCGCACGATTGCACGAATCTTCGACCGCACGAACTCAGCTGCCGTGTCGTTGGCGTCCTTGTTAATGAATATGTCCGCAAATGCGGCGTACATGGCTAGGCCGCCATGCCGCCATCGCTGCTCGTACTCGGTCTCCCGCTCTTCCGGTGAGACCTCCAGAGCCGATTTCATGCCTTGCTCGACCGTAAGACCGAAGAGTGAAGTCCGTGCCCGCTCCCGGTACTCGCGGTGATTTGCCTTCCAATCCTCGACTGCTGTGCGTGCTAGCGCTGCGTTATGCGCGGGAACGATGAAGTTTGGCGTCCGCTGGAATACGAATAGATACGTAGCCTGCCGAGCAATCATTGGGATCGATTGGACCGCGGATGAGCCAGTCCCAATAATCCCGACCCATTGACCGGTAAAGTCAACGTTTTCGTAGGGCCAATTGGCGGTGTGATACTTATTGCCTTGAAATCTCTCGAGCCCTTCGATATCCGGGACCTTCGGAATAGATAGGCAACCCGTCGCCATTACGCAGAAATTTGCGGAAACCTGGTCGCCTCGGTCAGTGGTAATTAGCCAGCGATTCGCACTCTCATCAAAGCTCGCAGCAGTCACGCGAGTGTTCAATTGGATGTCCGCTCTGAGTTCGAACCGGTCGGCGACGTAATTCAGGTATTTTAGGATCTCGGGTTGTGAAGCGTAGCGTTCTGTCCACTGCCACTCTTTCTGCAGCTCTTCGGAGAACGAATAGGAATACTCAACGCTCTCGACATCGCAACGCGCCCCGGGATATCGGTTCCAAAACCAAGTTCCGCCTACGGCTGAGCCCGCCTCGTAAAGCCGGACCGAAAAGCCCAGCTTCCGCAGACGATGAAGCATATATAACCCGGCAAATCCGGCGCCAACGACTACAGCGTCGAAAGTTTCTAAAGTATCTGCGCCGAAGCGTTTTCCCGCCGGCAAAGCTGTGGAGTTGTTCATACGTTCCCCTTCAAATCGGTTAGTCCTCTTTCACTAAAAATTGCGCAGAACGCGGCCGAACTCGCTCATTCTTTTTGAGCTGAAAAGTCTTCGCGCGAACTGGCCTAGCAAAATGGAGCCGCGAAATAATATACGAGATTTGTTTACCGCAGGATTTCCGACGGCACCGGAGACACTAAGTTGAAATCCGACGAATCGAGGCCCAGGCGAACAAGCCCGAAAAGTCGATCATCTTTTTTGGCCGTTGGAGAAGGCCAAAAAATGCGGCGCGAGCACAACAGCACGCGTCGCTTGTGAAACGACCTGTCTTAATTCACTTACGCAGCAGCAGCTTCGAGTCCGTGGCTGTCAGGCGCTTCGGTGGTTATTTTTAGATTATCGTTCAACCCGATGATCCTCTCGATTAAGCCGTTCGCCGGAACATTAATTGGGAGGAAGCGCGTTGGATAGTCCATATTTAGAACTCCTAGCCGATTGGCGAATGTTTTCGCTAAGTAATCGTACAGTAAAGGGTTGACACCTTCCGCTATGAAGTCCGGAGGACTAGCAGGAGCTGTCGCCGAACTGAAGTTAACGTAGAAGGTTGAGCCTGAATCGG
Source organism: Acidobacteriaceae bacterium (assembly GCA_019245255.1). Classification (GTDB taxonomy): domain Bacteria; phylum Acidobacteriota; class Terriglobia; order Bryobacterales; family Bryobacteraceae; genus Bog-105. The sequence goes on from JAFARV010000009.1 coordinate 3,973, forward strand.
TACTCGCTTGATCGATTAAAGCCTGGACCTTGGAGAATTTGCCATCGGAAGGGCCCAATAAATAGTGATCCTGGATTTCGATTGTCACCTGATTGTTGTCCGACCCCAGATAAGTGCAAGAGAAAGGATCCGCCGGGTTGTCCGGCCACGGCGAGGGATTGAGTCCGAAATGCTCGCTGGTACCCGGGTCCACAGAGAAACGGCGGACGAGTACGATCTTCCCGCGGACGTCACCGAGTGTAGGAATCGTATCATCCGTGTAGAAGTAGTTTTCGAACCCTTGGACGTAGTTATTGAACACCTGTTGAAAGGTAAGCTTGTTGTTCGCGGGAGTATATTCAGGCTTAATCTGCATCAAAATGCACTCTCTTGGATTTGCCTTGAGAAAATTGATGCATACGTCCCGGACTCCGCTTCCGAAGTTAAGGCCCAGATAGAACTGCTGATGGTGGATGGCAAAGATATCGGAGATTTGCCGGCAACGAATATCCAGATATCGGATTCCGGCGTTGAGTTGATCCGCCAGGCTCAAGTCCTGGCAATCCACATAGCTGACACTGCTATTCCGTGCGCAAGTCTCGTGCGTTCCGGGAATGGTCAGCCGCGAAAGTGTGACATCGTCCCGTAGGGCGCTCATCCAGTTCTGGGCAGTAACCGGCCCCGGTATGGGTAGAGGTGGAGCGGTGGAGGGATTGTCGAGGATGGCTTTTGCCGCGCTCATCAACGGGAATCCGCTGGCGGCATCTTTGCGCACCCCATTCCCGATCCATGTGGCTTTTTTGTGCGGAGCATCTGCCATGGACGGGAACGCGTCATCATCGATGGCCCAGAACATTGCCCCGCCGAGCCCTTTCTGCAGCAGGTAACTGATCTTGTAGCCAATCGATTGCTCGTTGTCATAACTCACCCATGTGCCGGTTTCGGTGTTGTAGGCGTAGGGTGTGAGCGTTTCACTGTCCCAGCCGCTCGTCAGGGTATTGGCAAGGAGCTGTTGGACGATTTCGTAATAGGCCAGAGTGCCGGCCTCCGCGGTTGCCGGTCCCGGCGTTCCGGGGCCGCTGAAGGGCAAACCCGGCGCCGGATGTGAACCCAACAGGCTCGGACTGGCGACGGTGTAGCTTCGACCGTAGGTCGGCAATCCCAGGTTGATCTTTGCGCCGGAGATTCCCGCGGCCAAATAGGACTCTACGCTGTTCTTGATGCTGAACGGACCATTCGGCGTGGAGTCTTCGAGCAGCGGTGAATTGACACCAGTGCCTATCGATGGCGGATCGAAGGAGCCGTGATAATCGTAGGTCTCCATGTTCAGCCAGTCTAAAGACTGTGCGCACGTGGCGAGCCATGAGAAGAAGCTTTGGGGATCGTTCACCCATTGCGACACGATCCAGTGATACGATCCGTCCTTGGTCCGGACTTGGCCCGCTACGCGCTCGCCGCACACGCCGTTGATTGTCGGACCCGTGAAGGTGTAAGTCTTACTGCTGGCCTGGCTGCTATAGGGCTAGGGCGGAGTGATGCTCCATCCCGATGGCGCCC
>JAFARV010000079.1 GCA_019245255.1 Acidobacteriaceae bacterium
AATTGCTCGATCGCAACCTGCACGTCGACCCGGGACGTAATGGGAAATTCGCGGCCGGCCGTCACCAGCCCGGGCAGGTCTGTTCCTTTGAAATGCTTAGATAACGTTTTCCGAATGGGCGATGCGCCCGCCGCGAGCCGAAACAAGAAGCCGGTCATTGTCTCACCTGCGAGTCGAGGCGCGCTGACACAAGTGAGTTTCAGAACGCATTGTGCACGCCCGGCTCAGCACTATAGTTTAAAACGGAGTTGGAATGAGCCCGGTTGCATATGCGCGAACACTTTCGATGTGTTTAGGCATTAGGGTGTTTGGTGCTGACCTCGCGATGTACGCTGTTGGGGTGAAGCCGCCGACCCGCTACTATGCCCTTGCCGCGTTTTGTATTGTGTTCTTCCTGTTGGCGCAGGCCTTTCAAGAACTCGCTTACATTTTCTGGATTCCAAAGACGCATGGTCCGGCGGAAGATCTCCTCGTCTATCTGCTGCGCGTGGACCAGAGCCGGGCACTCGGAGTAATGGGAACGCTCATTCTGCTGATCGTCCCCTATGCTGTGGTTGCGTTGCGGTATTTCGCGGTAGCGCAGCTTGCGTCCTTGTTGGGACTCATTTCTGGGACGGCGTTCATCGGCTTTGAGATGTTGATTCGCAGCATCGATTTCTTCGCAGTAGGCGGACGGTGGGCGCACGAGATGGCATCGGCTAGTCCCGTAATCCGCGATCTTATCTTGTCGCGCTTCGCTCTCTGGAACGATGCTGTGCATGGCCTCACATTTCCTCTACGGATGGCGGCGTTTCTGGCTTCGTGCTCATTCGCATTGGCAAGTTCGAACGAGACGGGTTGGTACAGGCTAGGCCAAGCGGCTTTCGTGCTGAACGCGTTGCGCCTGTTAGGACGGCTGGTGAGCTCCTATGCGGGACAGGCGTGGCTCGATTCGTTGAACGATTCTTTGTATTTCCCTGGCGTTTTCGCGATCAATGCCATGTTGATCGCGTGGTTCGTGCTCCTGTGGAGGGAGGACACACTGGAACGATAGAGCCGCTCGCAAGGGCGCCGGCAACTAACTCAGTTAGTGTCGGTTTTGAGAGTCGTTCGAATCAGCTCGCTCGGATAGAGGATCCTTCATTACGATGTACCCATTCCGAGATCCAGAGGCGGGTGCAAGAGCACCGCAAAGAAGCATTGCTGACCCGAGCAAGCGGGGACCTAAACCGAAAAGGCCAGACAAGGGATAACTGGCGGCGCGAAAGCGCTTTATGTTGAACCCGAAGAAGGTCGTGTCCTTAAAGTTTCGTTGATGAGAAATCAGCGCTCTTCGGATCAAGGTAGCGGCACCGAACGATTCTGGTGTCGGTTATAGGGTCGTTCATGGATTGATTGATCATCGTCCAACCAAAGTCAGGATGACCGCTAAACACTACTATTGCCCTGCGGTTGCCGAGCGGCCTTGAAGCCGGACGGATCGAGAAACGGGATGTGTGGCTGTTTGCCATCGAGAAACTGTTCTATCGTGAAGATCTGAATACGCTGGTATTGCCGTACGGGTGTCTGGTAGAACTCATCCTTGACCTTGTTCCTGTTCACTCATCTGTTCACCAAAATCATTATCGTTCGGAAATGTTTTTAGGCGCAAATTGGCGTTTACCGCGTCCTCCTTCTCAGAAAACTTCCGCCGTTTCTCCCTCCTTCCCGGTCAGTTGCTTGGCAGTTCTGCGGATCGGAGAAGTAAACCGTTGCCTCTGAAGAGTTCCGGGCGCTTTGTTTCATCCGTCAAGTATATTTATATCCGGAAAAGTCGCTCTCTTTGAACATTGCCAGTCTGACAGGATCATCAATTCGCAATACGCTGTTTGTTATGGACAGACGACAAGCTCTCAACGTCATAGCTGGTGCCGGAATCGCCGCTTGGGGCCGAGCTCAAACCGGGGAAACCGCTCAGTCGAACGGAATGATTTACAGGAAGCTTGGCAGCACGGGCGAACGTGTCTCTGCCATTGGTTTGGGCGGCGCGCACCTGGCAAAGCCGAGCGAAGAAGAAGCGATTCGCATTGTCCGCTCAGCGCTCGATCGGGGAATTACTTTCCTGGACAACTGCTGGGATTATTCGAATGGTGAATGCGAAGTACGTATGGGCAAGGCGCTGCGCGACGGCTACAGGCAAAAAGCATTCCTGATGACGAAATTCGATGGCCGGACACGGCAGACGGCGGCGCAGCAGATTGACCAATCTCTGCAGCGGCTTCAGACTGACCACATCGATCTGATCCAATATCACGAAAACATTCGCCTGGACGATCCCGACCGCTTCTTCGCGGAAGGTGGCGCGCTCGAAGGAGTCGTGGCCGCAAAGCAGGCGGGCAAAGTGCGTTACATCGGATTTACCGGTCACAAGGACCCGCTGGTGCACGAACGCATGCTGGAGATCGCCAAAACGCACAATTTCCACTTCGATTCCTGCCAGATGCCTCTGAATCCCATGGATGCGCACTTTCGCAGTTTCGCCAACACTGTCGTTCCCAAACTTGTGGAGCAGGGCATTGCCGTCCTCGGGATGAAATCGATGGGCAGCGGCGACCTTTTAAAAAGCAACACGGTGACACCGATGGAATGTCTGCACTACGCGCTCAACTTACCCACTTCAGTGGTGATTACCGGTTGCGACAGTATGCAGATTCTTGACCAGGCATTCGAGGCGGCCCGCACATTCAACCCGCTGACCGAAGCGGAGGTAATTGCGATACTCGACAAAACGCGTGCCGCGGCCGTCACGGGCAAGTTCGAGCTGTTTAAAACCAGTACTAAATACGATGGCACGATTAAGAACCCGCAGTGGATGGGTTAAGCGGATCAGCGCCCGTTTGCAGTTTGCTTTTGCGGGCTGATGGAATCCGGCTTCAGTTGTCGCTTTCGATATCAGGTGACAATGATGAAGCGATTCAGAGTTTTCCGCGCCGTCGCGACCGCGTTATGCATCTTGTCCAGACAAGCGGCCGGCAGCACACTGCAGGAGGCGTTCGACGTTCGAGGGCTTAATTTTCTCACTGCCAATACGATCACCACTTCAATACGGGGATTTAACCCGTCGCTCGGAACGCTGACTGGAGTCAGCGTTACCTATGATTCGGCAGCCGTTTTGCTTCAAGGGAACGCGATATCTTCGAGAATCATAGTTAACGACCCGATGGGCAACCAGGTGGGGACAATCAACTTTCCAAATATGACGGGGCGCGACGAGCAAGTTCGAATGGGAGGTTTCCCAGCGCCGGCTGCGGATATTTCGGATTTTGAAAATTCCGCAGATATCAGTTTGAGTTTTGAAGGAACAACCGCTTGCCGGGGTTCCGCGCCAACCCTCAGCGGGTGCTTCGGCTTCTCGGGTGAAGTTACGGGGCAAGTGAATTACAGTTACGGTGCGATGGCGAATGCGCCCGAACCGCGAAGTTTTGAATTGTTCGTTGGTGGCGTTATCCTCGCATTCCTGGGCACCCGGTTGCGAGCTGCGAGAGACGAGGAGATCCGGGTTCGGACGCGCCGGCCAGACTGAAAACGACTACGTGTGACTTTAACCGCTTCGGCTGATGACACGGGGAAACGCCTGGATTCGTTTCTGCACGAGCGTTTGCCGGAATTCAGCCGGTCGCGGCTGCAATCCTGGATCAAAGTGGACCGGGTGCGAGTGGACGGTGCGCCGAGCAAGGCTTCGTACCTGATGCGCGGATCGGAAATCGTGTCTGTGGATCCATTGCCGTTGCCGCCTCTCACGGCCGAACCGGAGAATCTGCCGCTTCGGATTATCTACGAAGACGAGGATGTTGTAGTCGTAGACAAGCCCGCGGGGATGGTGGTGCATGCCGGCGCCGGGCATCGCTCGGGCACTCTTGTCAATGCACTTCTGCATCATTTTGGGCCGCTGTCATCGGTCGGCGGTGACGTGCGCCCCGGAATCGTGCACCGCATCGATCGCGAAACAAGCGGGCTACTGGTGGTCGCCCGGACCGACGCGGCACATCACTCGCTGGCGCGGCAATTCCACGATCGGACGGTCGAGAAGACATATATAGCCCTGGTACACGGCCGAGTGAAGCATGCGGGCCGGATCACGGCTCCGATTAC
>JAFARV010000107.1 GCA_019245255.1 Acidobacteriaceae bacterium
ATCGTGTTTTCTTGCGGGACTGAAACGTCTGGATGAAGAAACGCCTCCTCACCGGCCGTTCAAAATTCTGTACTCGAGCCTGTACGCGAACGTGAGCCCGTCATTCGTCGTAGATATCTCCGCCCAGTTTGAGGAGCGCATGGCGGCGCTGTTCAGCTACGTTTCACAGTACGGTGATTCAACGGATGCGTCGGATCTGTTTCCCTCGCATCAGGAGGTGCACGAACGGCTGGCGGCGGTGGCCCGATTCTACGGCAATCTGATTGGCGTTAAATACGGAGAGCCCTTCGTAGTTAAAGAAGCCATGCAGATTGAGGACGTAGTGTCGCTCCCGGTTCGCAGTATTTAAGGCAACCCAACTTGCGACAATGCAGTCAGGCTCCGAGTAGTTGAAATTCGCGCTCGCCTATGCATGTCGCCACCAACATACTCGTCGTGGGTTTCCTCGTCTTCGTGGCTCACGCGTTTACGGGGCTGTTCAGCCGTACCCGCATACCCGACGTGCTTCTGTTGACGACCATCGGGATCATATTGGGGCCGCTGGCTCATCTGGTGAAGCAGGAAAACTTCGGCGATGTCGGGCCGGTGTTTGCGACGGTCACGCTGGTCATTTTGCTATTTGAAGCGGGGCTGAGTCTCGACCTGGACGTATTAAAGGGCGCAATCCGCCCAACCCTTGTGCTTACGCTTACGAACTTCGTGCTGACGATGGTCGGAGTCGGACTTCTCGCTCATTACCTTACGGGCCTGCCAACCCGCCTGACGCTCATGCTGGGTGCAATTATCGGATCGACATCGCCGGCGGTGATCGTTCCCTTGACGCGACGGCTGAGCATGGCTGAGAGTTCGAGAACGACTTTGTTCATCGAATCGGCGATCAGCGACGTACTCAGCATTGTGATGGCAATCGGCTTTGTTCAGAGCTATCAGCTGGGGAAATTACAAGTGGGACAGATGGTGGGTCGAATCATATCGACGCTAGTGCTGGCCGGCTTTGCGGGCGCGGGCGCGGGGTTCATCTGGTCGGCGGTGCTGCGGAGAATGCGGGGGTTCGAAAATTCTATCTTTACGACGCCCGCGTTTGTCTTTGTGCTTTTCGGCATCACGGAACTGCTTGGATTTAGCGGCTATGTTGCGGCCGTGGTGTTCGGGGCGGTGCTGGGCAACATAGAAGCCTTCCAGGGCATGAGCTGGTTTCAGCGGTATTTGCCTCGAGCGGCGATCACGCTGAACGACACGGAACGGGTCTTCATCGCAGAGGTGGTTTTCCTGTTGAAGACATTTTTCTTTGTCTACGTGGGCGTGTCGATCAAATTCACTGATCTGGGACTCGTCTATCTCGCACTGGCTTTGACGGGTATGGTGTTTGCGGTGCGGCCTGCCGCCGCGTGGATCGGTTTGGATCGTCAGACGGCGCCTGGTGATGCCGCCTTTGTGGCGATCATGAGCCCCAAGGGATTAGCCGCTGTTGTGCTCGCGTCGATACCGCTGGAGCAGCATTTGCCGGGCGGCGAGACGCTACGCGACGTGACATACGTGGTGGTCTTTCTGAGTATTGTTTTTACATGTGTGCTGAGTTTCCTTCTGGAGCGAACAGCGTTGGCAAGGTTGTACGCTCTGCCGTTCAGGCATTTTGGAAGGCCCAAAACGTTGGTGGCAGCCTCGGCGGGAGACTGAGGGTCAGCACGTTCGCACTGCTCCGCTTCGAACCTTGACCTCATTTTGCGCCGCCAACGAAGCGTCTTGCCTCCATCGCAAGCGTCGGCCATAAAGGATACGCCGCGTCGAGTGCAACCCATTCCTTCATCAGCTTGCCGCGACCCGAGTCGAAGTAGTGCCCAGTTCCCTGTGTCACCAGCTCTTCAACGCGTTCGCGCGGTAATTTAGCGACAAACTGTCCTCTGGATGAGACCATGGCGAAGATCTTGCCTCGTACTTTGAGCGCTGTTGAACCAAATCCTTTGCCTCCGCCGTAGGTGACATCTTTATCTGCCGCAAAAGCATCGACGACCCTGGCAAAAGTCCGTTGAGTTTCCTGGTCGTGCGTTTCCGAACGGTTGGGCTTTGTTGTCTTTTTCATCACACTGGCACGACGGACCGGAACGCTTGCGGGCACATCAGAAATTCAAAATTGCGGCGAGCTGAATTGCCGGCGGTCGCTCGTCTGGCAAGTGGACTACGAGCTTCCCGTAACCTGTCGCTGCAAATATTCCCGCATAGCCGGATCTTCGCACAAGCCAATGGCACGGGTGTACGCGGCGCGGGCCTCGGATGACTGGCCCATGCGTTTGAGGATGTGCGCGGCGAGTGCCCAATAAGGCTGATAGTCGTTGACTTGATCTTTTGGAATTGCATCCAACAAGTCCCAGGCGGTTGCGAGACCGCGAGTTTCGGCGACGGCCGCAGCGCGGCCGACTAGCGCCCCGATCGTGGGAGCCAGACGCACGAGGCCTTCATAAAGCAGCTCTATCGCGGCCCAGCTGGTTTGACCCGTGTGCGCTCGTTGAGCGTGCGCGGATTGAATCGCCGCTTCCAATTGAAATCGCCCCAATTGTGAAGCTCGCGATGCCTTGCTCAACAACAGTTCCGCTTCGTCCATCATTGCCTTCGACCAGAGCGTTACATCCTGTTCGAGCAGCGGCACGTAGCCCCCTTCTGGTGTGCGCCGCGCTCTCCGGCGCGCCTCACAATGCAGCATCAAAGCGAGGCGGCCTTTGGCTTCCGGCTCCTGCGGCATGAGTTGAACCAGCAATCGTCCCAAGCCAATCGCTTCTAGGGCCAGCCCTTT
>JAFARV010000152.1 GCA_019245255.1 Acidobacteriaceae bacterium
GTACGCGATACGGCAGGTCGCCCGCCGGCAACACGGTATATCCGCGACCCTTCAACTCTCTTCGGATTTCGGCCGCTTGTTCCTCCATATCCGCAGTGGTCTCGGCCAGGTAGATGGCCGGAAGCTGTGCGCCCGGTTCCGGCAAGCCAAGCGCTTTCGCGGCCATTCTTTTTAGAACTGCCGCGATATCCTGCGCCAGATCGTCGACGCAGAGAAAGTAGGGTCGCGAGTCCTCGTTTCCCAGGAGCGGCCGGAACTCATGCACCCTACCCCGAACGGGGTCCGGGCCATAGAACTTATAGCTTCCAGTCCTCTGCAATTGCTCGGGAAGGGTCTGCCGGTCGACCGGTACTTTTTCGACCTTGAAAATGCGCGACTTTTCCTCGTCGATACGGATCCCAAGAGTCTTTTCCGCATAACTTGCAAATTCTTCCAGCTCTCGAATGCACCAGTCCCGTCGCAAATAACTTGGACTAATAATTGAAAGCAGAATGGCCGTGCGCGCCAGCCGTGCGCAAATCTTCTGCTCGAAGTCCTCATTCGGCCGAATAGCAGGGTCGCGCCAGACCGACGGCTTTTCGCCGTCCAGCCACACTTTAATTCGGTTTTGCAGGTCGTCGTCTAGTTGGGCGACCCAGCCGCGCTTCTCGTGCAGGTACGAATCGTCGTCATTGTGCGCGTAACTGATAAAGACATCTTCATCAAAATGAGACAAATAGCCCACTCTGACCTCCGACTGGATGCACTACAGACACACCGCAACCTACGCCCTTCCGATGCGTTCGCGCAGAATACGCGCCCTTACATTACTTGGTGGCCGTTGAAATAACAACATCGTACCGCTCGATTTAGTACTAAGCTTCAGAGGCATAGTACCGGGTACGATCTCCGGGAATTGTCTTTGGTCTTACTCCAAATATTCCACCCGGCTCGCTCTGTTCTTGCGACAGAGCACCCAAACCGCGTAGCTTGGCACACGTGTGCATCCGGGTCGCGCCCCCCGCGAGCGCGCGTGGATTGAAACATGCCATTTAGGTGCGGAGGATCCCTCGATACAAAGTTGAGCGCGTGACCACCGTATTGGAATGGCAAGCTAGTTCCCAACGCAATTGGCTTGTTTGAGGCATGTTGCCGTCCACGGTAAATCAATTTGGATGTCTTCTACGTGTTTCAGCCCGATTTTATTTGCGAACGCTAAAAATATGCATCTCGCACGCAGGCACTTGCCACTTCGTGCAGAAACGGAGTTAGCGCAAACACGCCCTCCTGGGCCCAATGAAAGTCTACGCAGATGAACACGTACCCAGCGTCGGTATGCCAAGAATTCGCCGTCACTTGCGGGCGTCGTTGATCAACCGTGGCGTGTTCGCGAATATTACAACTGCACCGATCATGCCCACTATGACGACCTAAGTGCTTGACCTCTTTGCAGCTTTCAGCTCGGTACCGGATTGCTCCTGAAAAACGCGCCAGCGTACGGCCAAATGGAGGCTCCGCCCGTAGTCAGCAAAGTGCGGACAAACTGGCTCGCATGGCCAAGAAACATAAACGCACCCCCAAATCCATACTGAAGCTGCCCGATCTCGAACAATCCAAATCAGCCGTCCTAAACAGCCTGCCATCGGTCAGCTCGCAACGCTCATACGATCACGCGATCCCCCAGTTCATCGATTGGTACTGCTCAGAGCCGCGCCTGGCCTTCAACAGAATCGTCGTGACAACATACCGCATCTTCCTTGAGCAAGCCCATTACGCATCATCAACAATCAACCTGCGACTCGCCGCGGTAAGGCGTCTGGCCTACGAGGCAGCCGATTCGGGCTTACTTAGCCCGGACCTCGCCGCCGGCATACGCCGTGTGAAGGGCGCGAAGAAGCACGGAACCCGGGCCGGAAATTGGCTCACAGCCGAACAGGGCCGCGCACTCCTTTCGAGCTTCGACCGTGCCGCACTCCGCGGTAAACGCGACTACGCCATGGTTGCCGTACTCCTCGGATGCGGCTTGCGGCGAGCCGAGTTGGCTGCGGCCCAAGTCGCAGACTTACAGCAACGCGAAGAACACTGGGTATTCGCCGACCTGATCGGGAAGGGTGGTCACATTAGAACGGTTCCAATTCCTGACTGGGTCGTCGAAGCCGTTGCCCTCTGGTTAAGAGAAGCCGGTGTGACGGGCGGTCTGTCTTCCGTGCCATAAACAAAGCGGGTCGAATAGCGCCGAACGGATTCAGCCCTAAAGTGATTTGGGGTGTTGTTGAACAAGCTTCTGCCAATTGCGGAATGACGAACGTTGCGCCACACGATCTTCA
>JAFARV010000202.1 GCA_019245255.1 Acidobacteriaceae bacterium
CGCAATCTTGCTATCGAGTGGGCGCCAAAGCGCGTGAACGTAAACGCCATCGCTCCCGGCGTCTTCCGCACGGAATTGAATGCGGCGATGATCGAGAACACGGACCGCGGACGTGAATTGCTGATGCGAACACCTATGAAGCGTTTCGGGCAGATACCCGAACTCGTCGGTGCCGCAATCTTTCTGGCATCCGACGCCTGCAGCTTCATTACCGGCCAATGCATTGCGGTCGACGGGGGCTTTCTCGCTTCGGGCGTTAACAGCTAGTTATTGCTTAGGTGCTGCAGGCAGCTCGACATACGATGACGCGTCTTTCGATCGGTAAATGCGTTCGAGCGCCGTTCGAAACTCAGATGGCTGCGCGCGGGGAATGTCGGTAAAGCACTGTGGATTGCGATCGATCAATGGAAACCAACTGCTTTGAATCTCAATCATGATTCGATGTCCTTTGAGGAAGCGGTGAAAGACATCTGGCATTGAGAAATGAATGCGCGTAATGCGGCCCGGCTCGAGCGGCTCCGGCTGCTCAAAGCTGTTGCGGAACTTCGCCCGGAACGGCTCACCGCGTACAAGCTGCTGATAATCGGGTAATCGACCTGCGTCGTGTGGATAGACATCGATCAGCTTGACAATGAAATCGGAATCGCTGCCGGAGCTGCTGATGAACAGAGACGGCGAAATCGGCCCGGCCGTCACTATGTCCTCCGGCAGCGGCTCGGTCATGTACCGCAGGACGTCCCGACGCGAGGAGACGAATCGCTGGTCCGCATCCATATAGGTGGCTTCGACGTCCTTTCGCGCCTTGTGGAAATACGGCACCGGCTTGTCCGGGTCACTTTTATACTCATCGCAGCCGGAGGGGTCTGCGGGCGGGGAACGCTGCAACATGTGATTTGCGGAGAGATATAAACGCAGCGGACTCGTGGCGGGCGGCCAAGATTCCGAGCGATGCCACTGGTTCTCTCCGGTCTCGAACACGTAAGCAGCGGGTAAGTGAGGATCCGGCGCACTCTTCAAATAGCGCCGGAAGAAAGGAAGTGCAATCTCATTCTGAAAAAATGTCGAAGTCTCGGAACCGAACTGGAGATCGCCGAGTTTGTTGCCGGCACCGCCTTCCCAGTCTCCGTGGGCCCAAGGGCCCATCGCCAAGTGAACTGTCGTCTGCGGCGACTGGCTGCGAATCGCGGCATACGTTTTTAAGGTTCCGGCGAGGTCTTCCGCATCGAACCAGCCACCCGCAACCAACACCGCTGGTCTGACATCCCGGAGATGCGGCAAAATGTTGCGGGCCTGCCAAAATTCGTCGTAAGTGCTATGCCTCGCTGCCGCAACCCAGTACGGATTTGAAGTGAGTAGGTTCAAGAGAGCGGTCTTAAGCAGACGCTTGTAAGTAACAGATGCCGGCTCATCTCGCGGCCTGTCGCTCCCGAATGTCGGTGTGCGCTGGGGTGGGAACTGCCGGTAAAAAGCATAGTTCGCAAGCAGACAGAACGCACCGTTGTGGTAGGCGTCGTCACCCATATACAGGTCTGCGATGGGCGCTTGCGGAGAAACGGCGACCAACGCTGGATGCGCCTCAATTAGTCCCGCCGTCGCATAGAATCCCGGATAGGAAATGCCGATGAGGCCGGCTTTCCCGTTGTTGTGGTGAACGTTCTTGAGGAGCCACTCGATGGTGTCATAGGTATCCGTACTTTCATCTGTCTCGGTTCCGGTATGGCTCGAAAGAATCGGGCGCATTTCCTCCCATTCGCCTTCAGATTGGTACCGTCCGCGAACATCCTGAAACGCGTAAATGAATCCGTCCTGATCGAAGCGTCGAGAAGGCCCGAGGCTCTCGGGATAAACGTCCGGCTCATAGGGCGCCACGCTGTACGGCGTGCGGGAAAGCAGAATCGGGTAGTCCTTTGATGTGTCGCGAGGCGCGTAAACGATGGTGAACAGACGCTTGCCATCCCGCATGGGAATCCGATACTCGGATTTCATGTAATTCGCTGCAACGTCGTACCTGCGGTCCGCGGAGGCAGGCGCAAGGACCGACGCCGCAAGTAGGAGACAGAGAGGCGTCGCCGTATAATCGCTAGAGGCAAAGAAAAAGCGAAGTGCTCGATACCGGGGAACAGCTCGCACGACTCAAGAAGCGTATCGCGGCGATCGATCGCAAGTACGCGAACGGTACTCCGAAACCTGCGGCCCCAGGTAAACCCGCCGTTAGCCACAAATGGGCAAAGTCGTTTATTGAGGAGTGGTCGGAAGGACAGGTGG
>JAFARV010000452.1 GCA_019245255.1 Acidobacteriaceae bacterium
TCAACAATCAACCTGCGACTCGCGGCCGTACGGCGTCTGGCGTACGAGGCCGCCGATGCCGGCTTACTCAGCCCAGACCTCGCGGCCGGCATACGTCGTGTGAAGGACGCAAAGAAGCGCGGAATCCGCGTTGGCAATGGGCTCACAGTGCAACAGGGCAGGGCTCTCCGATCCGCCTTCGATCGGACGTCACTCCGCGGGAAGCGAGACTACGCCATGGTTGCCGTCCTCCTTGGGTGCGGCTTGCGGCGGGCCGAGTTGGCTGCCGCCCAAGTCCAAGACCTGCCGCAACGGGAAGAACACTGGGTATTCGCTGACCTGATCGGGAAGGGCGGTCACATTCGAACAGTTCCCATGCCCGATTGGGTGGCCGATGCCGTCCGAGTTTGGCTGGCGGAGGCTGGCGTGACCGAAGGAGCTGTCTTCCGCGCCATCAATAAAGCGGGTCGAATAGCGGCGAACGACTTCAGCCCTAAAGTCATTTGGGGTGTGGTCAAGCAAGCTTCTGCCCGGTGCGGACTGGCGAACATCGCGCCGCACGACCTTCGCCGCACCTGCGCGCTTCTGTCACCAAGCCGGGGGAGAACTCGAACAGATCCAATTCCTGCTAGAGCACATCAGCGTCCAGACGACCGAACGTGATTTGGGCTGCAAACAGCGCTTGAGGCATGCCGTCAACGACAACATCGGTCTTGAGCCCCAAGCGTAGCCCCTGATCCAAGTCGACTGATCGGGGCTCAAACGGATAAATTCTGGGGCTGCTTTGTAAACGGCTGCTTCCACTCGACAGATTACACTCGCTTCAGACGTGCAGGGACTTCAGGTAAGGGACACTCGGCGGCATCAGCGCCGGATCCTCTTCCAGCTCGACAAAGTAGTTCTTCACCCCGCCTGTTTTGGCAGCGGTGAAGACGGCCTTCCAATCCACGACCCCCTGGCCCAACGGAACTTGGCGGAAGCCCGACGGGGTGGAGGGGTCCTTCACCCAGTCCTGGCAGTGCATCGAGAGGAAGCGGCCCGCATACTTGTGGAAGTAGGTCACTGGGTCGTAGCCCTGCTGCATGGTTGAGACCTGAAACTGCAGCTTGGTGGTAGTGGGATTGAGCTCGGCGATCATCATGTCATAGACCGGTTTCCCGTCGAGGTAGGCGGAGACGAAGCCTTCATTGTGCAGCAAGGCGACGAGGCCGGCGGCGTGGGCTTTTTCGGCGAAGGCGTTGAAGGGCTCAACGTAACGCTTCACGTCGTCGACGGTCTGGGGGCTCTTCGGGCGGAACGGTCCCAGCGCGGCGATGGCCATCTGCGTCATGCCGAACTCCTTGGCATAGGCGATGCTCTCGTCGGGCTTTTGAAAGAGCTCGGTTGGCGCCCAGTGCGCCGAAATGCAGTCCAGTCCCCAGTCGCTCAGCAGCCGCCGCAACTCCTGCGGCTTGTAGTGCTGGAGGCTGGAAAAATCGGCGTAGCCGTAGGGCGAGCACAGCTCAATCTGAGTGAACCCGGCGGCCCGCAATCCCTTCATGGTGCCGGCAAAGTCCGTCCGGATCGACTGGCGCACCGGATAGGTTTGGCAGCCGATCGGCAGACCCAGCGGATCGGCCGAGAGAGCGCGCGTACCGGGGAGGAGAGCCGAAGCCGCCGCTCCTCGCCTGAGAAACATTCTCCGATTCATCGTGTGCATGATCCCGCGTAAGCGATGGATAAAACTATAGCACCTGCAGGAAGACGGCCGGTGGCCGCCGCTCGCGATCGCTTCGGTGCAGGTAGAAAGAATTCATCATGGGCGATCGGCACCGAGAACCGGGGCTTGTCGGGAGTAATCCGCCGAAGTTTCGAATGGCCGAAAGCCTGCGCTGCCAATGTGCTGAAGCGCTTATCGTACACTCTCAAAGACCCATGCCGGCCGTCGCTTGCTGAGGCCCCGGGGTCGATGCGGAAAAGAAAAGGATCGAAATGGCTGCCAGATTTAACCTGCTCTGCTGGGCGCTGCTGCTGTTGTTTGCGAGTTCTTCGATGGCGCGCGGTATCACTTATGTCGTCCTCTGGTTCGACACCGAAGACTATGTTGATCCGATGGCGGACGATGCGGCCCTGAGGATTGCCAACGATCTGACGAGCCTGGGAGTACACGGCACCTTCAAAGTTGTCGGCGAGAAAGCGCGTGTGCTGCAGCAACGCGGTCGCATCGATGTGATCCAGGCTCTCGGGAGACATTGCATTGGATATCACTCCGATTGGCACAGCGTGCCGCCTGTGCCGGCGCTGGCTCTACAACATCTCGGGTTGTTAGAGGGGGCGGACGAGTTTGAACGCAGGCAGCGAACCGGCTACGAGGACGTCGCACGTATCTTCGGCGTTAGACCTGCCTGCTACGGGCAGCCTGGGTCGTCCTGGGCGCCGCAATCGAATCTAGCTTTGAGGCGCATGGGAGTACACGTCTATCTCGACGAGGGAACTCAAGTCGGATATGGCGATCAACCGATTTGGTTCGGCGGCCTGCTGTACGTCTTCAACCTTGGCCGGTACCAGATTCGCGCGGATATAGATGGACGTGAGCCGGAATCGGAGGCGTTTCGGCGTTTTGACGCGGCCGCGAAACACTTCACTGAACATGGCGGCGGTTTGATCAGCACCATGTACCATCCGACCGAGATGGTACACACGGAGTTCTGGGACGCGGTCAATTTCGC
>JAFARV010000535.1 GCA_019245255.1 Acidobacteriaceae bacterium
TGCAATCTCGCGATCAGCTGTAGCGGCCACACCGCCTTCTCCTCCGGTGGTAATTGTTTTAGTGGCGTAAAACGAGAAACACGTCACATCCCCGATACTCCCAATCATTCGCTCCTTGTACCTGGCAGGAAACGCGTGAGCAGCATCTTCGATGAGGCGTATACTATGGGCGCGAGCGAGGTCCAGAAGTGCGTCCATTTCGCAAGGGTGTCCCGCAAAATGGACTGGGACAATCGCCTTCGTCTTGGGTGAGATTGCTTGCTCAACGGCGACCGGGTCCATTCCAAAATATTCCGGTTCTGAATCGACTAAAACGGGGCGTGCTTTAAAATACGTGACAACTTCTGCCGTCGCTGCAAACGTGAGAGTTGGGACAATGACTTCATCGCCTTCCCGCAGGCCAATCGCCTCGAGCGCCAGGTGAAGCGCAGCGGTGGCCGAATTGACCGCAACGATCTCGCGTTGCCTTATCAGAGCTGCGAAGTGCTCTTCAAACTCCTTTACCTTCGGACCGGAAGTTAACCACCCGGATTCCAAGACCTGTACCGCGGCTTCGATCTCTTCTCGTTCGATCAGCGGCAAGTGAAACGGCAGAAATGCGGTTTTTGTTGTCATCCGCTGCTGACCCTTCGCGCCAGGATCGCTCAAGACATTCAATCGCATATGGGCTCTAATGTACGCGAGCCAAACCTGGTGTTTCAGTTCGACTTGTAGACCGCCGTAGCAGTTCGGTCAACCAGCTGCTGATTACGGCGGGCCATCCGAGGTGTTGCTCGGCGTACCGTCGCCCGTTAATTCCCAACTGTGCGGCAATTGAAGAGTTATGCACCAGGTATCGAGCCGCGTCCGCCAAGCCTTGAAGATCTCCGTACGGAACGACGATGCCGGCTTTGGCCTGCTTTACCAACTCGGCGCCTTCCCCTTCTCCGAAGAATAGAACCGGTTTTGCCGAGGCGAAAATTGGGTTGCATTTAGCCGGCCGCGCACCCTTGAAACTTCGGTTGCGCCTGAGCGAAACCAGCCCACACTCAGCTATGGAAAAGAAGCGTGGTAGCTCCGAAAGAGGTACGAAATCGACAAAGGTAACATTTGCAAGGTGTAGACGAGCTTTAACAGCCTCCAGCTCTCTACGTTCGGAGCCATTTCCGACGAATAGAAAATGGATGCTCGTATCATCTCGCAGCAATGCGGCCGCATGCATAACAGCCTCAAGTCCATGCGCATACCCCTGCGTACCCTGATAGAGAATGAGCTTTTTATCTTCTAGACCGAGACGTTGCTTCAGTTGTAAGTCGGGCTGTCTAGGGTGGTAGAGTTCGAGATCCACACCGTTTGGAAGAAACATGAGCTTCGCTTCCGGCACACCCTTTTCGTAACGCAAGCTGTCACGAATACCTTCCGTCATTGCTATCACAAATACAGAACGTCTGTAGGCCCAGCTCTCCAACTTTGTGGCGAGCCTGATAAGCAGGCCCTTCCGCATCAACTCCATGTCAACAACTGAATCCGGCCAAAGATCAGCGACGTTAAAGATCGGGCGTGCACCGACTACCCGTGCAAAGAGGATACCAGGGACCGTCAGGAACAGCGGAGGCGATTCGATAAAGACGAAATCAGGCTTTTGACTTCTGATTAGCCCGATCATACAAGTAAGCGAGAATGAAACGTAATTCAAGATGCGTTTAAAACCTCGACCAACGCAGGCGTACAGCCATACGCGGTGGACGATCATCTCGTTTCGATCGACGCGATAGAACGATCCCTTATAGTCCTTGAAGATTCGGCCCTGTGGATAGTTCGGAAGTGCAGTCACTATCTCGACGCTGTGCCCTCGGGAGACTAACTCACGACTCATCGCGATCAGGCGAGTTTGTGGCGCGCCAATTTCGGGTGGAAAGTATTGAGTTAAGAATAAGAAATTCATGGCGCAGTCCTCGTCCACTAGGGGCCGCTCGCCGGTAACAGCTCAAAACGGATCGGTTCAGAACTGCCGTCGGCATTCATTTCAGTGAAGGCTCGGGTCCAAGCTTCACAATCGCTCCTACTGTGAGCGTCTGCGCCGAGCACCCAAGAAGTGGTGTCCAGGGCGGTCGCAAGCGATCTCGGAACGAGATCGTAGCGTAGTTTCGCTTGATGAGGACCTGTTCTTCTTACGCCCAGCCAAGCGTAAGTTTTCCGTCAGTTAGCGGTCGTATGAAGATGGAAAAGATAACGGCCGCGGGAAAGCTCAGATTTCGTAAAAACCGTCTCCCGTGACACCAATACCGCCCCAGAATCGATAAAAGTGTCCGGTTTTGAGATGAGTTGGAACCCCGGATGGAACGTCGCCGGCCAGTTCCTTAACGCCTAGCCAAATCACGTTTGTGCCACTGAACACGCTCGCAACCATCGTGCCCTGGACGCGTGGATTGCATTCAAGCACCTTCGGTACACCTTCAGAATCCAATTTGAACTGAAAGCCGACTGCATACCGCAGCCCGATGTGCTTAGCCGCACGAATCGATGATTGCGTCATATCCTCTCTGTACTCGAGTTGTGACTCGAAAGTAATTCCCGACCGAATCGATTTTCGTAGTCGTGGAATGGCAACTTGCGTCCGTTCCCCGATAAATACATCAACTGAGTACTCGGGTCCAGGCAAGTACTCCGTGACGAGTAATTCCGGCCAAGTGTCACCTCGTCGTAAAATGCTAAGAAGTTCGTCAAACGAGATTTCGAGCCCGCTTGGTTTCTCGGAAAGGAATCGCTGCACATTCCAGGCGTCTTCTTTTAAAACTCGGACGCCCCTCATTCCGTTTGAGAACGGTGGTTTTACAACGACCGGCTTGCCTGG
>JAFARV010000567.1 GCA_019245255.1 Acidobacteriaceae bacterium
TCGCCCGATGAAGCCCGGGAAAGAGACCAACAGCCGCCTGGTATGCGCCCCGAGCTTCGTCCAGCTTCCCGAGCTTGAAATACATGTCCCCTAACTCCGCCCAACACCAGGCGACAGTCTCCGGCCGCGGGTCTCCGGCTTCGACCGCGTTGCGCATCAGGGCAATGGCTTGTTGCGGATCTCCCGTGACAAAACGAAAATACGCCAGGCGGTTGTAGCTTGCAAGATTCGGTCGCAGGGCGAACATTCGAAGATATGCGTTGCGGGCAGCATCGTAGTCACCAAGCTCCATCGATGCATCGCCGAGATTGCCCCAAACGCCCGGATCGGAGGGCGCGTATTGCGCCATGTCCCGCGCGCGTTCTGCAACCGCACGGAAATCATGCCGCTGCAAGTCGATCTCATTCTGAAATCGCAGCGCCGTGAGACTGCCGCCATCTTTCTCGAGCATCCGGTTGACGAGTGTGGAGGCTCTTTCGAGGTACGCGCCGTCGCCCGACTCGCGCAGCTTTTGCAGGTACGCCGTTATCAGAGCGGGCATCGCGGCAGGATCGTCCGGCGACGCTTGTAACACGTGCTCATAGGCCCGAATCTGCTCGTCCGTTGAGCTGTGCACGAGCTTCGCGGCAGTTTGGTTCTCTGCCTGCGCCCATGCCGGCGCAAACAGCAACGCCGAAATGCACGCCGCTGCAATTATCTTCATCTTGACGCCCGAGCAGGCGCGCTTTGAATGGCTGCCATGCCGGCGAGTGCCAGCCGCGAATCGGGGAACAACGTAAGCGCCCGCTTCAGCAACTCCTGCGCACGCTCTGGCTTTCCCATCGCGAAAACCTCATGAGCATCTTGGGTCAGCAGCCAGGCCTGTTCATCGACGTCGCTCCGTGCCGTCCTCTTCAGTGCTTCTTCGTAGAACTCAGCCGCACCTTCTGGATCGCCAAAGATATCTCGGAGCGCCGCTGCTTTGACGAATCCCAATGTGCTCCCCGCACGCAAGTCGAGTATCCATTGCGCAGCGCGCTCAGCTTCGTCGTACTTGCCCAGGGCAATATACACATCAACCAGTAAACCCCAGCCGCCGATATCGTCCGGCACCTTGTGGTTGAGCTCGACCGCCAGTTTGCGGGCGCCTTCCAAATCGTGCTTACCTAGGAGCGTTGTAACTGTAAGCTTTTGGGCTTCGTAGTTTCCGGGTGCAAGCTCCAACGATCGGTGAAGTGCGGCGTCCGCTTTCTCGTACAGGCTGATATCGCCCGTGTCGCGGGCAAGCCGGCAGAGAGCGAACGCAAGATCGTTGTAGGCTTCCCAGGATTTAGGAGTGGATGCGACGCGCTTCTCGGCGGCGGCCACCCTCGCCGCCGCCGGAGAAAGCGTGTCACTCCACATCGCAGAACAGGCTAAGAATGCGGTCGCAACCGCTGTTAGCAAGCGTCGCATGAGTTCAGCCCATTCGCTCCAAGCGCATCACCGATGCTAATTGATCGGGCACGCCGGTCCTGCGTTCTGCGTACAGCCGGCTTCGCCTGGATCGATGTGGCGCCTGTTTCGCCCGCTCTGAGCCCAGGCCGCATAGGGGAACGTCTCCTGGTAAGGAACGTCGTTGGTATTGACGCCGTCGCCAATCCGGTAATTAAAAGCGGAGCCCGCGAGAATCCCTGCAACCGCTCTCGCCGAAATGTCGGTCACATCATCCGAGACTCTGCGGCCGTTCGGGTATCCAGCCGGATCGCCCGCCAACAATCCCAGCCGCTTCCTTTGAGCCTTTGGAGTCGGTCCGACTCCGGTATTCAATCTGAGCAAGTCCGCGATTGGGCCCTGCGGTGTCCCGGGAGCCGCGATGGGCGGAGCATAAACAACCAGAGGCAGTAAGTCCATTCGCGGCGGATTAGGAACAGCGATTCCGTACACCGCGTTGAATACACGCGCGAGTAACGGGTCAAGGTCGAAGCTGGCGAACTGAGCATCGTCCTTAGGCTCGCTCAGGCTCCAGTAATCTTTGTGGCCGACGCCTATGATCAGCTCATTAATCAGCGCATTCCCCATTCGCTGCACCTGCGACCAATTGCCGGAAGACTCGGCTGGCAGGGGCGCACGCCGAACCGTGATTCGGGGCCGTGAAGTAGTCCCCCACGCGCCGATCGTCGCTGCCGGATCAGTGGCCTTCAGAAGAGTACCCGTTCTTGTGAGCATCGCTATAGGCACTTCAATCGCGATCGTGTTCACGTTGTACCCCGAAAGGAAGTCGGGCGCGGTATTAGTATTGTCATCGGCATCCTGAGCCGCCGTAAGCACGCCTCCACCCGCTGCCATGCGGAAATTCAGTGAATCGAACGCTGCGCCTAAGTCAATGTAGAACGGATCGTCGACCGTTCCCGCAAAGACTCGGATTCCATTCCCCAAGCTGTAAATTCCCTGTGCCGCCAACGCGGGATAATCGGGCATTGTTCTGGGGCCTACATTGGTCGGAACTGCAAATAGAGGCTGGCCCGTCTCATTCGTAAGCTGTGTGCTGACGCCGTTCTTTACCATCGTGACCGTGTATCTCTGCCGCAGGTTCAATCCCTGCGAGCCGTTACCATCCAGCGCAGTGATTGCGGGCGGAACAATCGGCGTTCCCGGCGCCACGCCCGTCGGAGAGTTGGCCGGAGCGTTTATGCCGTCACCTGCCCCTACAAATGCGGTAAATACCTCAGGAGCGCGAATTTCGGTCTGAAAACGAAATTGGAAGGAAATCGCGCTCCGAGCGTCGTTGTTATTGTCTATCCGTATCGCGTAGAGAACGTTGTCGTCAAACGGGAAATAGGTCGGACCGTTACCAGGTTCGAGCAGCGGGTCCACGTCAAGAAGGAAAGTTACCTTAGTTGGATCGTCATAACTGACAAAAGCGTAAAAATCCGTAATGTCAGCCTTAGTATCCAGGGCTGTAATGGGGGCCTCGCGATGACTTGCGCCGAGTCCCAGTTGGGGAGCCGCCATGATCGCAGCGACACCTACACACACTAACGATTTGATTCTGTTCATAACCTCAGCCTGTTTTAGTTTGTCGATTCTTTACACTTCAGCGTTAAGCGCTTGAAACAGCCGAAAGCCAAGACTGCCATTCCGACGAGCCAGATACTCCCAGGTTCAGGAACTGCTGCCAGCTGATCCGTAGCGACGGCTCCCGACGCCGATCCCATGGTTCCGCCATCCAGCACCAAATCATCGGTGATGCTGACGAGAGAGGCTTGTGCAACCGTTGCGGAAGCCGAGTTCTGGACACCATCAAGCGTGACCAGCGCGCCCGCCGTTCCAGTGCAGCCAGTTACTCCATCCGGACCGAAGGTACCGCCAAAGCAATAGTTCTGAGTGTAAGTAACACCACCATCGCCCGTTTCAGAAGCACCGCCCAGGGTGATTGCGTCACTTGCATAGCTTTGCCCGGAGACCTGATAAGTAAAGATCGTTTCGAGCAAGCTATTTGCCGCCGCCGAAACGTTTACCGTTGTGCTCAATCCAGGGTTGAAGCTTCCGCCAAGAGGCGAGAGAGACACCGCGCCTGTGCTGATCGTAGTCGCTCTTGCCGTACCCGGCACTGTCTGGAAATCAAAAAAGGTGTTCGCGCCCACGGTACAACCCGCCGCTCCCAAACCGATGTAGGAAGCCAGAGTTCCGGAAGCACACGGAGAAGAAAGCGCAACTCTCGACGTCGCAAACGCCAGTATCGAGAGAAGCAGAAACTGCTTCATCCAATCCTCCTTAGGGCTGGTAAGCTAGCCCGGTTTCAGTCCAAGCACTCAGTCGCGCTGTCGTGCTCAGTTGATATTACGGGATTCACGTGGCTAAAGGATTGCGAGTACATCTGCGGAGAAGC
>JAFARV010000720.1 GCA_019245255.1 Acidobacteriaceae bacterium
GGCGACCTCGCCTCCTTGGACGAAGGCCTGTTAGCGGAGCGCTTCGGCAAGTGGGGCATGGCGCTGGCCGGAAAAGCACAGGGTCAAGATGCAGGCGGATGGTTCGACTCGGAAATCGGCGAAGGCGATCGACCGAAATCCATCAGCCATGAGCACACGTTTAATGAAGATACGGCGCAATCTGAGCAACTGGAGACAACGCTTTGCAAGCTCTCCGAGATGGTTGCCAAGCGCCTGCGCGAACACCGCCTGTATGCCCGGACCGTACAGTTGAAGCTGCGCGATGAAGACTTCAACACCATCACGCGGGCGCGATCGCTCGATCACGCAACGCAGCTCGATGGCGAGATTGCAGCCACAGCAATTCACCTATTTCGCACGGCATGGGATCGCAAAACGCCCATTCGCCTGGTTGGCGTGCATGCCGGAACGCTCGAGACGAGCGAAGGCCAGATGAATCTGCTCGATGAACCAAAAACCGAGAAACTGCGGCAGGCGTTCCGCTCTGTGGATTTGATTCGAGGGAAATACGGCGGCGCGAGCATCTCACTTGCGAAGACCTTGAAGACCGGCTTACGCGAGCGCGTTCACGAAAATCCGTTCGATCTGCCTGGTCAAAGCGGCACTGACAAAAAGCCCGACAACGGCTAGTGGAATGTCCACCGTGGCACGGGCACTCGCGCCTGCTCGACATACGGTACTAACGTCTTACAGTATGAGACTTTCTTCCGACCTACTAGACCTGCGAAGCTTGGTCAACCGTGAAAATTTCAAGGGCCCGCTTCGCATCTTTATTGCCACTCGCATTGCTGATTCCGAGCTTTGCCCAAATGTCCCCTCAGAGCGGAACACTATTGCTCGCCATGGCCGCGAATGCCAAGCGGCTCGTCCAGTATGAATGGAAGCAACGCATCACGGTCGTTCGCAATGGCCGACCTTCGGAACCGATCATCTGCAAAGTGAGTTTTAATTCGAGTGGCGAGATGCAGCGCACCACCATGTCCGCTCCTCCCCCGCCAGGCGAGAACATCCTGATTACCGAATTTCAGGCAAGCTCAGAGAGCTCACGCAGGCCCGGAGCCGCGGAAACTATGGGCTCGGGCGCTGCTCCTGAAGTGGCAGCCGCAACCTCAGGTGTAACAGAGCGTAAACAGAACGTCGAAGGCGATGCCAGCCGGATGGCGAAGGCAGTTTCAAAAGAAATCACAAAAACACCAACAGCCCAAGGCTGGATAAGGGAGTCGAAATGACACGAACTTTATTACTATGCGTAACCATACTGTTCGCAGCGCTTAGTGCTAGCGCTCAAGATGCGAGCGATGTTGTAATCCCTATACCTCAGCAACCGTTTGCGAGAGCGGTGCCCGATTTTGTAGGAGCCCCGGCCGTCCCCAATCCAAT
Organism: Acidobacteriaceae bacterium; assembly: GCA_019245255.1. Taxonomy (GTDB): domain Bacteria; phylum Acidobacteriota; class Terriglobia; order Bryobacterales; family Bryobacteraceae; genus Bog-105. The sequence continues at coordinate 1,402 of JAFARV010000720.1, forward strand.
TCACGCGGAAGCGATCCCGGAGGACCCTTTCATGGCTCCTAACGGAGAAAGCGGTGTCCACCTGGATGCCTATCAAAGCGATACCTACACCATACCTGGGCCGCTGGGGCACTCTCCGGAAGTTACTTCCACGTTTCTGGCCGCGTTATGTGGTACGGTCACGTTCGACGCGCAGCGCCGCATTGTTGTCGTATGCGTAAACGTGCGCCCAGTGCTGTATCTACTGGACCCAGTCTCACTGGCGATCCTCACTAGATTTCCTCTGCCCTTTGCGCAAAGCAACGGTGAATTCGGGGCTGGCGGGTACTTTTTTCTAGATAACAAAGATCGGGCCGTGATCCCCACGCGCACCAACGATATCTGGAGAATCAAAGAAGTAAACGGGTCGTCAGGTACAACGTTCGTGACAGATCACACTTGTTCAGAAAACCTACCCTCAGCGATCCCGAGCGGGGAGGAGATCTTATCGACATTTCCCGACGCGCACGGCTTGCTGTGGTTTACGACCAGTGGCGTTTCTGGATCGCTCAATGCGCACCCGGCGATGGTGGGCACGGCCAATCCAGATCCGACCGATATGAACGCCTGCGCGATCAAACTGTATACGCTGCCTTCGGGTGAGGCTATCCACAAATCCTTCGCTGTCGATCCGGACCGCTCGCGCGGCGGCGTTTTCATCGTGTCCGATCATCAGCTTTACCGGTTCGACGCAGCCCCCGATGGAACCCCAGCAGTAACCTGGCATGAGGCGTATGACCGCGGGACTGAGACCAAGCCCGGTCAGAGAAACCAAGGTTCGGGTACGACGCCCACTTTGATGGGCACAAAATTCGTGACCATCGCCGATAACGCTGAGCCTCGGATGAACGTCAATGTCTATTTACGTGCTCCGACTGTCAATAGACCGCGCCTGGTGTGTTCCGAGCCGGTCTTTCAGCCGGGCACAAGCGACACGTTTAACTTATTAATTGCCACAGGAAGATCCATCAGCGTCGAGAATAATTATGGATATACCGGTCCACAAGACACTATCTTCGGAGGAACAACAACACCTGGAGTAACGCGTATCGATCTAGGCGGCGATGGCGACAGTTGCCACACCGTTTGGAATAACGATCAAGAATCGGCGCCGAACGTCGTTTCTCAAATGTCCTTAGCGACAGGCCTCGAATACACTTACACGAAAGACCCCAGCCCGTCTGACGCTCCTCAGACGGACCCGTGGTACTTCACCGCCATAGACTTTCATACCGGCCAAACGATTTATAAGGTGCTTGCCGGCACCGGCGTTCTCTACAACTCGAATTATTCTTCTGTGTATGTTGGGCCTGACGGCAAGACAGCATACGTCGGCGTGCTCGGTGGGCTCGTCAGGATTCACGACACTTACTAGACCGGCCAATGAAATCTTATAGCGCTTTTCCTGTACTGGCTCTCTGCCTGGGCAACGCCATTGTCCAGGCGCAGCAGCCGACCTCAGATTATCGCTCACGTACGATTTATTTCCTGATGGCCGACCGGTTCAATCCCCATCAAACATACGATCCGTACATCGATCCCGAATATCCGACTGCTACCAACAGCCTCAACTGCTTCGTGGAGTCCTGTACCGAGGAAACCCAGTTTCGGAGTTACTGGGGCGGTGACATCCAGGGCATTATCGAAAAGCTCGATTACCTGAAGGATCTCGGCATTTCCTCCATTTGGGTTACGCCTCTGATGGAGAACGTTAGAGCTTACGATCCAGCGGGGTACGGGACAGGTTATCACGGCTATTGGGTTCAAAACTATTACCGCGTAAACGCTCATTTTGGAACCTGGAGGGATGTCGAGCAGCTAAGCAGGCAATTACATGCGCGGGGAATGCGCTACATACAGGACATTACGCTGAATCATTCCAACCCGTCCGACAACCATGTTTTCGGACGGCTTTATGAGTCGGCTGATTCGGATCGGATCTTTATTGATAGCTACGATGACGATTATGACCCCTTGACGGGAGCACGCCGTTACAAACA
>JAFARV010000873.1 GCA_019245255.1 Acidobacteriaceae bacterium
CTCACCACCGGCGTCGCCATGCTGGTCCCACTCAGCGTCAGATAGGAAGTAGAGGAAGTGCTCTGCGAGGTCTGCTCGTAGTAGCTGATCGGAACCACATCCTGCGGATATAGCGTAGGCAATACTCCGTTCGGCGACAGTAGCGAAACCACCAGGTTGCCGGGCGCTACGAGGTCCGGCTTCACAATATGATCTACCTGCGTCGGCCCCTTCGAGCTGTAGCTGGCAATCAGGTCATCCGTCCGCTGCGGCGTGCCCATGCTCTTCATTGCCCCAACCGTAATTACGTAGGGATCATTCCCTGGTGCCGTAATCGTTCCGTATCCGTTGTTCCCCGCCGGGTTATCCCGCCCGCCATTTCCAGCGGCCGTGACCACCACAATCCCCGCCTTCCAAGCCGATTCAACGGCTTGACAGAGTGGATCGACAGTGTAGCTCTCATATACGGGTCTCCCCAGCGATAGATTAATCACTCGTATATTGAATTGAGCCTTCAACTGCACCGCCCGATCGATCGCCGCGATGACGTTGCTGTCGGTCCCCGCTCCCGTAGAATCGAGAACTTGCAGATCGATTAAATTGACATTGGGAGCCACCCCGACAAAATGCCGGTCGCAGATGGCGCAACTCGAATCGGAGCCGTTGCCTGCCAGAATGCCGGCCACATGCTCACCGTGGCCGAAGCCGTCGGTCGAGTCGCCTCCCGTGAAACTCTCGCTATACACCACTCGGCTCCCCGAGCCGCCGTGCAAATCCTGGTGATCTGATATTCCGCTGTCTATGACCGCGACACCAATACCAGAGCCGTCCAATCCCGCATTCCATGCCGCCGATGCATTGACAGCCGCCGTCGTGTTATCCAGCAGCATGTGAACCGGCCGGTCGGGCGAGATCGACAGCACTTCCGGGTTCTCCGCCAGGCTTTCCAGGGTGCCCGCCGGCGCCGAATACGCCGCCCCTCGAATCACCCCGAAACTCGCTCGCAATGTGCCACCCAGGTCTCGGACCATCCGGTGGTGTGCCGCGTCCGGAGCATGCTTGAACCGGACAATCACATTGACGCGCTTTCCCGCATCAATATTTTGCAACTCGCGTGACAGATAAGCCCTCTGGCCGAAACCGGCGCTTCCAAAACCGATGAAAAACGCCACCCCTGCAATAATTTTGTTCATATCCTCACTTGCACAGCTTCAGGGCACACTCCGCCCTGCCATAAATACATTCAAATTCCACAGCTAAATTTTTAAAGATGTGAATTTTAAATACGACGATTAATTTGATTTACGAAACGACGTTGAGGCCGTCAGACCGACGGGAAACGACATAAAGCCAAACTGCCATTGGCCTTATCGGTAAGTAATCTGGTTGACCTTAACTTGGGATCTCATGTAAATTTTATAATGAGCCCCAGGAAAATCCAAGGAATATTTTGTTTATCAGGAAAGTATTCCACACATTACGAAATTGGTACTAAAACGCGCCGCGATCGCATTCCCTCTGCTCTGTATGGCTGGGGCTTTCGTTTTTGCGGCAGACATGTCAACCGCGGCCGGAAACACCTGGACCATTGCCGGACTTCGCCAGGAAGTCTGGAGAACTGACCAGGGCCTGCCACAGAATACCGTCCCGGCAATCGTGCAATCGGCAGATGGATACCTCTGGGCCGGCACGGAACTCGGATTGGCGCGTTTCGATGGGCTCCGCTTCACGGTTTTCGATAAAAGTAACACTCCAGAGCTGAAGAGCAACGTCATCGATGCCCTGCTCGAGGACCGGCGCGGGAATCTCTGGATTGGCACCGTGGGCGGCGGACTCACCCGTCTCGCGGGCGGCACGTTCACCACATTCACAACTCGCGATGGTCTCTCGAATAACTCCATTTCCTGCCTGCTGGAGGATGATTCCGGAGACCTCTGGATTGGAACAAACGGCGGCGGCCTGAATCGGCTGCATGAAGGGCACTTCACCTCTTTCCGTTCGGAACAGGGCCTCGCGGACAATCAGGTCTTTGCGCTTGCGGTGGCGCCCGATGGGACGCTTTGGATCGGAACGCACGACGGCCTGAATCGGTTTTCGAACGGCCGGTTTTCGACTTATCGAGTGCGTGACGGACTGCCCGGCAATGATGTGCGGTCACTCCTATTGCAGTCTGGAAACACGCTTTGGATCGGAACCAATGCCGCAGGACTCGCGCGCTTCGAGGACGGTAGATTCACCACCTTCACTACGCGAAACGGATTGACCAGCAATACCGTTACCTCCTTAGCCGAAGGGCCCGACGGAAACCTGTGGATTGGAACGCTGGCCGGCGGTCTGAACCTCTTCTCCCAGAACCGCTTCGCTCCCTATACCGGCAGAGATGGTCTCCCAAGTAGTGATGTTTGGCGCATCTACCCCGACCGGCAACACAATCTGTGGATCGGTACGGGCGGAGGCGGCCTCGTGCGGCTTTTCCATCAGAGCGCGTTTGTCTCCTATGACGAGAAGAATGGCCTGTCGAAAGACGTGACGCTCCCGGTCTATGAAGACCATGAAGGTAATATCTGGATCGGAACCAATGGTGGAGGGCTGAATCGCTTTCGTGACGGACGCTTTACGTCTCTTACTACTAAGAACGGTTTGGCCGACAACCTGGTCTTTAGCGTTTGCGAAGGTCTCGACGGCGCACTCTGGATCGGAACCCGCAAGGGTCTGAATCGCTTAAACGAAAAGGACGGCAGCATCACAACGTTCACACGCAAAGATGGGCTGCCCAACAATACGGTAATTGTTGTCTACGCCGACAGCGCGGGCGCAATCTGGATTGGAACGCGCGCAGGGCTGAGTCGTTGGAAGGATCATCGCTTCACTACCTTTACGACCAGGAGCGGACTGTCCAACAACGTCGTTGAAGCACTGCATGAAGATCGCCGAGGACGGCTCTGGATAGGAACAGCCGGTGGCGGGCTCGATGTTTTTGAAAACGGCCGGTTCCAGTCTTTTGATACGCATCGCGGGTTGCCAAACGATGTCGTGCTGGCCATTCACGAAGATAGCCAAGGGACGCTTTGGATCGCCACGGACGGCGGCGGACTGGTGCGTCTGAAAAATGGCCGCTTCAGCACCTTCACCACAAAGGATGGGCTGCTCGATGACGCCATCTTCCGAATTCTCGAGGACAATGCGGGCAATCTTTGGATGAGCAGCAACAAGGGCATCTTCCGTGTTAGCTTGCGAGCGCTGAACGATTTCGCGGAGAAGAAGATCGCGCGAATTCCGATGGTTTCTTATGGAACCTCCGACGGAATGAATACCAGAGAGTGCAACGGGGGGTTCCAACCCGCGGGATGGAAATCCAGAGATGGACGCCTCTGGTTTCCGACTATGCGCGGCGTCGTTGTCATTGACCCCCAAAAGCTTCCGGCTGGCGGTCCGCAGCAGCTGACTGTCATTGAACAGGTTATTGCGAATGACCGAACCGTTGAGGTCCGGTCCGGCTTGCGAATACCGCCCGGGCAGGGAGAGCTCGAATTTGATTTTTCAGCCCCCAATCTCA
>JAFARV010000881.1 GCA_019245255.1 Acidobacteriaceae bacterium
ATAGGCGTATAAACCAAGAAAGTGTTCACCAGCGCTTCCACTTCGAGTGATCCCATCTCCTTCAGATGCTCGTTATGGGTTTTTATCCCATGGCCCCAGGAAAGCGCGAGAGCCGCGGCAGTGCCGCCCAGAGCGACATTCGAAACATTTGTGTAGATATCGACGTTTCCGCCTGGAAGATGTCTTTCGATGCGCCGATCCGTGGCTATCAGCGCGCCGGTTCCTGCCAGTACGATCGCATCCCACTTAAAATTCGAGCGCTGAAACGGAGCGCTGTAAAGCTCCTTTTGATCTCGCAAAATTCGTGTCACGCCACGGTGCACCAGCCCTTGTGCTTCGGGTTGATTGGGATCAGTGGGATCGTTCGGAGCCGCCGAATTCTCTGGAGGATTCGCGCCAGGCGAACCGAGCTCTTCGACGTTGGCGGCTTGAAGCGGGCCGTTCAGAGGATGCACGGCGTTGAGCGCGGATCGCGTTTGACTGAACGCGGGATAGGAAATCACCGCCAGAACAAGAGCTGAGGTCAGAACTGGAACGAGCGCTTCGCGCGCCCTTCCACAAGGGAAGGTATCTGCAGTACGATCGCTTCCAGAGCGTCTGTGTTGCTGAGTCATAAAGATCGTAGATCAGTCGCTATAGTTATTGTGCTTCATCGCACATAGTGCGCTAAATCTGTGTTGCGCTCTCAGGACAGGTGCTACGATTCTCGGCATGACACGGCGAAACTATCTGCTCTCCGCTATCGCACTGGGCCTTGGCGCAATCGCTGTTGGAATGCACGCTGCCGGCGATGAAAACGCAACTTATACGGTTCGCACTCTGGCGCTTCCCGATCACGGGAAGGGAAACATCACAATGGATTACATCGCCTATGATCCGAAGACGGGATATGTTTGGGTGCCAGCCATAAACATTGGCTCGGTCTATGTGGTGGACACCAGCAACGACAATGTCCGTGAGATCTCGGGCTTTGCGACCAACGAAGTGGAAGTGCGAGGCCGCAAACGCGCTCAGGGCCCCAGCGGCGTGTCGATTGGCGACGGCGTGGTATACATCGGTGACCGGGCTGACTCCAGTGTTTGCGCCATTGATGAAAAGACTCTCGCGCGCAAAACGTGTGGCCATATCGATTCCACCCCGGATGGCGTCGTCTATGTAGCGCCGACGAAGGAAGTCTGGGTGACCGCACCGCGCGACAACTCAGTCCGTATTCTGGACAGCGAGACCTTGAGCCAGAAAGAAAAACTGACATTCGAAGGGCGGCCGGAAGGCTATACGGTCGACGCAAGGCGCGGCCGGCTGTATATGAACTACGAGGACAAAGACCTCACGACGGCCATTGACCTTAAGACACACCAAACTGTCGCGAAGTGGCAATCCTCGTGTGGGGAGGACGGTCCGCACGGTCTCTCGGTGGATCAAGACGCCGGATACCTTTTCGTTGCTTGCAGTACGCAGGCGGAGGTCTTGGATGCAGGTCATAACGGGGAGAGGCTGTCCTCTATTAACACCGGCGACGGCGTGGATGATCTCAATTACTCGCCAGTTACTCACATGTTGTATGTCGGCGCCGCTAACGATGCGCGGCTCACGGTGGCCCGAATTGACACGGGAGGCAAGCTGAGCCTGGTTGCAGAGGTGCCTGCCCACGAGGGGGCTCGCAACGGAGTCGTCACGAAGAATGGCACAGTGTATCTCGCGCACTCGCAGCTCGGCCAATTAGCAGGCCTCATCGTGGCATCGCCCAACAGGAAGTAGAGCGCAGCACGCAAATGCCGGTCTGCGGAATAGCGTGCTGTCGTTCCAGTCTGCATGCATGGGTGCCTTATCCAGAAGGTGACAGCTTCGGGATATATATCTCGCCACAACCGCCGCACGCTTCTTTCCGAGTTGCTCCTGCGTGCTCGGCAAATCTGAACATTCATTCAGGTGGTCGTAGTTGAATAGGAGGGTCGAGCATGGGTGTGGAAGCCTAGTTATCTATCGGCTTCCGTCAACTACTCGCGACGCTTTGCGGGACGAAAGCAAGCCTGTGCAGACAAGAAGTCCAATGATTAGCAAGCACACAAACGGAACCACCAGGAAGACGAAACCCATCTTCAGAGTCGTGCGCCCAAACGCAACGTCTGCATAGATGACCGGGCAGGTGAACACGACTGCAAGCGTGAGTCCGTACAATACTGCGCGAGCAAATGGTAACCATTGCTTCGAACTCAGATGAGCCCAAACGAGCCCGGCGAACGGCGAAAGCACCCATGCCCCGAAGAGTAGGACTAAAACTACGGATCTCTGATGACGACTTGCACGGAGCATCAGAGAAAGTGAAATGACAGCTGAAATTGCCACTGCCATTGTCGTCACTCTTCCTATGTTCATCCTTCCCGTCTCCCAGCGTCGCTTGACCTTTCATGCTGGCAGCAGCGGTGTGAAGTCGTTACGGTTGTGTTTCGTCCGTCGGCCATCCGGCCAGAATACCTTAAAGTTGATAAATCCACTATGGTCGGGAAGGGTTTACGAACCTGTCCTTCCGACCTTCAGAATTGGTCACGCGGCAATCATTTTCATAACCGTGAGGCAATGCCTACGATCAGGTCGATCTTTTCCTCCTGGAGACCGTTCAAATCCTTTTCGCTGATGCGGCCTTGCTTGAGCAGAGTCGCAAACACCATCGGTAACACGGAGTAACGGTAATCATACTTTCGATCGATTTCTAACCGACGCTGCCTCAACCAAGTTTCCAAGTCCCACAGTTGGGATGGTTCCTTCACTGCGGCGACGATCTGCTTTGCCCGTTGAACGACCTGTCGCAATTCCTCGGCGAGAGCCTGATCGAAGGCTTTGCGTGCTGTGATCTTCTCCGACGGTGACCACTTCAAATCGCGCATGAGCTTGCCCCTCTGGAATCAGTATCAATGCAATCACAATGAGATCGTCTGGGCGCAGGCAGCTGGCTGTTGAATGCGATCAACAGCGTACAAGGATTTCAGCGGTGCACGAAGAATTGAAGGCTTCTCCTTCCGGTCCACGAGCGCGACTATCGCGCTGATCGATCACACGTCAGCCATCGGTCCCCGTGTCAGTGGACAGTTATTTCATGGCTCCTTCTGATGCTTGGAACAGGTGGCGGTAACTGCCGTATCCTTCGCTTTCGAGCTGATCGACGGGAATGAAGCGCAGCGAAGCGGAATTGATGCAGTAGCGCAGACCACCGGCTTCGCGAGGACCGTCCGGGAACACATGGCCCAAATGGCTATCTCCAGCTCGCGAGCGAACTTCGGTCCGAATCATGCCGTGGCTCGTATCGCGTTTTTCCAGAATGTTTTCCGGCTCGAGCGGTTTCGTAAAGCTGGGCCAACCACAGTCGCTGTCGAACTTGTCCATTGAAGTGAACAAGGGCTCACCTGAAACGACGTCCACATACAGCCCTTTTTGTTTGTTGTTCCTGTAGACGTTCTTAAAAGGGCGTTCCGTCCCATTCCGCTGCGTGATGTCGTACTGCTCCGGAGAAAGGCGAGAGATGGCTTCTGGAGTTTTCTGATAATTCGGCATGGAGCCTGTCCAGTTCCGTTGGATTCCGCCGAGTCATGTTAGTTGCAGGGCATAGACGAATTGTCAAACTGGTGGACACTGCCCGAGAGACCGCCAGCCTGCACGGCTGGCACTCATTCGCGTAAACACCAATGAATTCACGCCTTTCTCGCCTACGACGGTGCTCGCTTAGTTCATCAAGAAGGGCGGGCGAATTAGCTCGCCAGCCGTAAGTTACTGAAAACATGGAGCGGGAGAGGGTAGTCGAACCCCCATTCACAGCTTGCTTGGGAAGCTTCATGACCTGCCGTCACAACGGGTCATGAAAACGGGCGCGGCAGCGGATAAGTTATGTGTTGCGGTGAGCGAACGAAGCTGTCGTACTTCTGGTGCCATCGGGCCCGATTGGGAAGC
>JAFARV010000911.1 GCA_019245255.1 Acidobacteriaceae bacterium
CGAGTAGGACCCGTGCAAGCCCACTTCCATGCCGGATGTCGCAAGCAAATCTAGGCAGTCAGTTAGGATGTGATCTTTTATGTCGTAGTTGCCATCTCTGCGATGCGCCCGCCGCGGGATGATGAAGTAGGTTGCGCTTATTTTTCGCGCCACTTCAAGACTTATAAGGTTTGGAATCTGATCCAGTGGATTGCGTCCCCCAAAACCCGTCTGAATTGCGCGAAGCAACAGCTGCCCCGCCAGACCGGGTCGCCTATGTACCACCAGTGCCGCTGCGGAGTTTTTTACGAGTCGAGCAACGGCTTCCCACCGCCCCTGAGGAAGGTAGTCAACATCGTGGGTAACAATAACGTGATGCTTCACCCCCGCCAGCACTGGAATTGGCTCGTTAGCGCTTGTGGGTTCAACATCCTGAATAACGGCTTCAAGAAATCGCATCGCAACCGCTGCGTAAGGTACATATGGATCAAGCTGGTGGCGAAACACGTACTGCTTTCCGTCGGTTGTGGCGCTTGGACGCTCATTGGCCTCAAGACTGTACTCGTCGGCACAAGATACCCACTCAAATATTTCGCCGAGCCAATCCGGCTCTGCATCACCTTGCGGTGCGTAAAAAAGAAATGTACTTAGATCTCCTCGTGAAAATCGGACTGGCGGAGGAGCGGATTCGTTCAGAGATCGGTACCGGTAGATAGAGCTGAGATAAACCACCCGTTTGGCGTACGTCAGAATATGTTTTGAATAGGTGAGACACACATCACATTCGGACGCGTATTCGATTGCAGGCTGATGGCCGTACACGCCACAGAAAAGCGAAAACGCATAAGAAAGTCGACTTCGTTCAGTCGCATTCTGATTTTCTGAAAATGCGAGGGCAAGCTTGGCAGTCCCGATGCCACAGCCCTTCACCTCATTACGTATATCAAACTTCAGCGCCATTGCAAGTTTGCGAGTACTCCCGGCTGCTTCGCCGCCTTACGGATCGGTAATTGTAACTGGGACTTGGCGACATGCTTTAGGAGCACCGGCGAGATCTGCATAGAGCGACAAAAGTCTTTGTCGTTCACCGTTCCAGTTGTAGGATCTCTTCACGGCCTCGCGCCCGCGATGACCCATTGCTGCAGATTGAGAAGGATTCTCTAACAGATAGGTGATCGCGTCTGCAATCGCCTTTGGATTCATCGGGTCGACGAGCAGCCCGCATTCCGCTTCTTCGATGATTCGACGCCAGAGTGGGATATCTGATGCGACGACGGGCAGGCCAGCCAGCATGTACTCGAACAGCTTAACTGGCCATGAAAATCGTATGTGGGGCGTATCTTCGAGAGTAAGGACTCCAACGCGGCCCTGCAGCAGTAACGGAAAGATCTGAGAGCGCTCAAGTCTCCCCAAGTAATCCACTGTCCGCCAACCCTCCATTTGTCCGATACTGTACTGCAATCTGGATGGCGAAAACTCCCCTGCTAACCTCAGGCGAACATTGAGTTCCGCGGGCATGAGTTCCATCGCACGGATAAGGTGCCGTATACCTCGTGCTTCGGAGATCGAGCCAAGATAGATGACCCAGTTCTCACGATTGCCCCATTCTCGCGTCGCACTTTCCGTAACTTCAGCAATATCGGGAAAGTTTCGCACGAGCACTGTCCGGCGATTGTGCTTTTCGAACCTATTGGCGATCAAGGGAGTGGCGGCGACAATTCCTGAGAGCGCTTTTGCCGAGATAATCTCGCATAACTCTGCAATTATCGCGACAATGCGTCTGCTCCATTTCGGAAGATAGTGCTTGTCCAGAATTTGCCGCGGCAGGTCTTCTCGTACATCTCGCACCACTTTCTTACCCGCGAGGCGCAGGAGCACGGCCGCCCAGATGAGTTCAGGATCATGAAAATGATACACGTCTGCGTGTTCCTTCCATGCCCGCCACAGCGCACCACACCCAGTTACAGTTAAGCGAACCATCCGGCTGCCCGGACGGCGCAGACCGAGAATTCGAACCCCTTCGACTGTTTCATCGCGATTATGCAATGCCACCAAGGTAACTGCATACCCGGTCTCGGCAAGCGACTTGCACTCCTTGTGAAAAATGCGGAAGTCAAACGGATAGTGGACAGAGGTAAAGAAGCAGATCGACATTCGGCTAGAAGCGCAACAGCGGAAATGCACACGTCCAGACAGCAAAGAAATCGCTACACATTTAGCCGGAGCGCTTGACCCGGCGACTGTTTTGCGCGAGTTCCTCCAAGAATGCGATCGTCACTGGTTGGTCTTACTCGAGCACTTGTCCGCATATAACGCTGCTTCCGACAAGGCGTTCAAAAATACCTTTTGTAATGGCTCCGAGATCAACGGGGGATAGATAGCTTGGAAAATTGTACAAGATCCCCACGACAAGGGCATCCAGAGGTCCAGTAAGACTCGGTCGTCGACCTTTTGCACACTTGCTGCAAAACGAAAATAGCTTTTGACAAAAGGCTGCAAATCACTGCGAGTGAATACAATCCCGTTCTGTGCCGCTAAAACGGCGAAATCGACATCAGTCTGACTGTGACCGACGTCCTCGGCCGCGGGGGGAGGCGGAATTGTCGATCTGCTGTAACTTACGGTTGAATAGTTCCACAAATAACCCCCCGACGGGTCTAAATGCAAATTGTCTTTAAAATGCTGAGCCAAAGCTCGCGCCTTCTCCCGATAAGAGCCGTCGCTCGTTACGTTATAGAGCGAAATGAAAACTCGGCCAGCGGCCAATTCCATATTGAATGGTACCGGGGTTTCCTTTGCAGACGGCCTTCCCAGCGGGTTCCCTTTACTGAATACATAACTACCCTCGCGTGTTGCGGTGTCGTACCGCCAGTCCTCGTCAAACTCACGCATGGCGCTCTCAGCTATTCTTCGATA
>JAFARV010000972.1 GCA_019245255.1 Acidobacteriaceae bacterium
ATGCCGGGCTGCTCTGGCTTGGTCATTCCAAGAAACCTACCATGCTCGAAGCAAGCGGCACGCCGATCGGCTTGCTCCCGCTGGTGATGTACGCAGCCGAAACCTTCGAACTCCGCGATGGCGCGCGCCTGCTGGCCTACACCGACGGACTCACCGAAGTCTTTCAGGGCGAAGAGGAGTTCGGAGTCGAGCGGCTCGCCGAGACCTTCCGCAGTTGCACGTCGCGCGATTGCGACGGTATTCTCGACCACATCTGGAATACACTTGAAGCGTTCACCACAGAACCGGAGCAGCGTGACGACATGACGGCCTTGATCGTATTGCGCCAATAAGAGGAATGCATGGAGACCGGGAACCCGCGCGCCATTGAGCTGAAGCTGCCGTCACGACTCGGCTATGAAAAGGTGGCCATGAATACGGCCGCGAGCGTCGCGCGCCTGATGGGTTTTTCCGAAGATCGCATCGAGGATCTGAAGACTGCGGTAGCGGAAGCATGCATCAACTCCATGGAACACGGCCACAACCTCGATGAATCGCTGAAGGTAGGTGTGTTTCTTTCGATGAACGAGGATTCACTGGAGGTGAAGGTCTGCGATGAAGGACCAGGCATGCGCGGCAAAGTGCCGCCGCCGAACATCGATCTCAAAATGGAAGGCGAGGAGAGCCCGCGAGGCATGGGTATGTTTCTGATTCAGGCGCTGGTGGATGAAGCCGAATGGACGAGTTCTCCGCAGAACGGCAGTTGCGCTCGACTCGTGATTCACTTACACAAGCCCGAAGAGGAGTAGATGCAGGACAAGACGACAAGCGTGAAGGTGTCTGAACTAAGCGCGCCAACCGGCGAGCCGATTACCGTGCTTCGCTTTTCAGGCGACATCACGAGTACTTCCAAGGCCGCGGTCCTTGGGACCTACCAAAGCTTGCCCGCGGACGCAAAACGGATCCTACTCGACTTATCGAAGGTCGATTACATCAACTCGAGCGGCATTGCGTTGATCATCCAAATGCTGATGCAGGCGGGCAAGGCAGGGCAGAGCATTCAGACGTTTGGCCTCTCGCCGCATTTTCAGAAGGTCTTCACCATGGTCGGAATCACCAAGTACACAAAAATTCATCCTGACGAACCTGCGGCCTGCGCGGCTTTTGCAGAGTAGCCCCGATAGCGCGAGTAACATCGATGCGGCTGATCCGATAACTCAGCCGCACCCCGTTCGACTTACAACTTACTCCGTCGCGCTCGTCGACTCCGCGGGGCCGCCCGATTCAATGCTTTGGACCAGTACATTGTCAACTGTCACGCCGCAGGCATCACCAGGGCGCAAATCTGAGCAGATGCCGGCCTGATCTTGCGTGTACTCAAACCGCAACTGAAACACGCTGCCGGCCATTCCTGGAAAAACCATGTGCACATGCTGGGGTCCGTTCGAGAACCCAGCCCAAGCCGACATGTCCTGGAAGTAAGCAGGGTCGCTATTGCGTGGCAGGTGCTTGGGATAATGTTTGAAATCACCCGTCGTGAATCTGTGCTCAAATGCTTCAGCCAGCACCGATCTCAGTGTCCGGCCGGGCGTCAGGTCGGTAAGCCGTAAGAATAATCCGTCATACGCGAGCACATTCAGAATGGGATCGTCTTCGGTGTCATAGCAGACATCGAAGTCCACGCTGACAAACTTCGCAGATGCAGGCACGGTCATGCGCGGGCTGAACAGCCGTTCCCAGCGGGCCTGATCCTTAGTGGTGCTATCGTTTGCGTTCTGATGGAACGCCGCATTCGACGCGCCACAGATTCCAGGAGCAAACGATTTCGACGTGGTCCATGGGATTACATTTGCCCCTGCTCCATGCGCCGCGGTCCATCCTGCGGGAAGGCTTCCCGGCGCCACAGTGTCGAAGGTTTCGTACAAAAGTGTCTTGAACGTCCGATGCGGATCGCTGGCATCTTCACTCTCATCGGCGCTCTGTTTTTCTGGGGCATGAGCCGAAGCCGCCGCTATGTCTGCGGCAATCTCGCGTGCTCCGCGAATCTCGACATCAACGTCGGGGGTGTTCATGCTGGCGCTGGGCTGTCCATCGGTGAAACCCTTTTGCTGTGTTATCGCGAACGCTGCGTACAACGTGCCATGCTGCGCAACGGCCTGGTTGTAATCCCCGAGATTCGGCTGGCTGGTGTCGTTGCCCCAACCGGCCTTGAAGGTCCTGTTTGACAACTCGGCCTGAGTTGACCAGGTCACGCCGCCGTCATCGCTGAAGGTATATGCGACTTGAGTCCGGTCGCCGCTCGCGGCAACACCCTGATCGTAATAGAACACGTACACTCGTCCCGTGTTCTGGTCCACAGTGACATACGGAAACCATTGCTCGCGATCCTGCCCCGGCGCGCGATTAATCGCTCTCGCTCGCGAAAAGGTCTTGCCGCCGTCTGTACTGCGCTGCATCATCACGTCAGCGCCATCGCCCGAGTCGTTGTTCGCGTAGACAATGTACACGTTATTCTTAAACGGACCTGACGACGTATCCACCGCGGCAGCTGGATTTGTGTTCACACGATCGTCTCCAAGCACCTGGTCTACCGTCAGAAAATCGGTCGTCAGATTTCTTGGAGCACTCCAGGTGTCGCCCTTGTCGCTGGACACCGAGTAGGAGATGCCGTTCAGGTATGATGCCGGGAACGTTGTCCACGCAATAACCGCGGCATTCGACCCTTTGCCGAAGAACTTCACTGACGATCCCTGACCGTCCTGCGCTCGCGCCGCTACCACCACTCGCTTTGAAAACGTCGGGGCATCGGGGCCAAGCACGTCGTCGGTGTGCGTACACGAGATCTCCCGTCCCGTCGATACCGGCGTGAAGTCGGTCCAGCAAATCTCCACCCGCAGGGTCTCAGGATCGACATCCATCAACTCTTTGTCCGCAGCGTCGAGCGCGTTGCCGTTCACATCTATCAGGCCGTTCGGATTGGTCGCCGCCGCGACTTCGAATGGTCCTTCCCAGGTATGCCCGCAATCGCGCGACCGATGCAACACCACCGTTTGTGCGAGTCCCGTACCGTACCCCACAACCCCAAGCGACGAATAGACGAATGTACAGCCCGTCAAGTGCTTCACATCCGGATCTCCAAAAACCTCCGGGTACTTTGTGCCACCCACGGTTATGTTCCCGGGCGTCGGTAGTTGACCCCCATCGGTGAAAGTCTTCCCGCCATCGTCTGAATACGAAAAACCTGAAACCGAAACCACCGCATTGCCAAACCCTCGAAAGTCGTTGTATCCGACTACAATATGTTTCCCGTTCTCGTTCACCGCAATGGTGGTTTCCGCTTGCGTGTTGGCGATCTCGAAGGGCCCGTCCGGGCAGTCAGGCTGGTTGAAGCAATCGTTGTTGGATGCCGCGAAGTTGACGATTCCGCGATGAGATTGGGCGATTTGCCGCTGCGCAAGGTGCCCTGCGCTGGACATGGTTAGACTGATGTCGTTCGGGCTGGTATCGATGGCCCGGATAAAAGTGGAGCAGGAGAGCAGCATGATTGCTGTTCTCGACAGGATTCGTAACGGTGAAGCGAGCATCCTTACCTCCGGGTTGTGAGCATACCACGTTCGACCGGGTGAAAAGACTACTCGTCGATCGGGCCGCCGCTGTCGTGCTCGAGAAAGGTACCTCCTCGATTGAGTATTCTTCGGCAACGTCGCACGCACTGATCAACCTGTGAAAATCTATTTATGGCAACCAACCCGCCCACCCAAGCCTCGGATGCCATTCATCGCCGCCGCATTCTTAGTGGTCTCAGGTTCATAGTTACCCTGGCCCTAATCGTAGTGGTGGTCCTATGCCTGGTCCTGACTTGGACCACGCGCGATGCCATGGCCACTCTCCCGTTTCTCAAGCAGCAGGCCAATAAGCACGTCGCCGTCACCGAAAACGCGCCTGTTGATGTGCGGCCTTGGCAGACGGCACAGGCACTGGCGGCTTTGGCCGTTACGGCAGAGGAGACCGAATACGCGCGTGACGCCGAGCGTTTGGCTGATCACGAAGTCGACCAGGCATTCGCTGCAGCTCTCCGTGAAGCCGCGCCACAGCGCCACCAGCTCACGGGGCCGGCCCTAACTCTCTCACAGAAAGCCGAGCACTTCCAGCAGATCGTCAAGGAAGACCAAGCCGCTGTCCAGAAACTCACGCCACCTCCTCCGAAAACCGGACCTACACCGCCTGCGGTTGGCGCGGACGATCTGGCGATAGCAAAAGCGCAGCTTGGCCTCGATTCGGATGAGCTGGCCGATGCCCAGCGGGATCTTGCACGGGCTACGGGCGATGAGCGCGCCACGATTCAGCAGCAGCTAGCCGCGCATGAAGCCGCCATGAGTAAGTATGATGCTCAGGTTCGCAGCCCACAGCCGGTGGCGCTCGCTTCGGCTCAGCAACAAGCGACAGTTGTTACACGCCTCAAGGCCTGGCTGGATCAAGGCACACGCTACCAGTTGATCCAACAGGCACTCCACCAGGCTCAAGCAGACTCGGCCGCGCTCACTACTCAGCATGACCAGCTGGAGGAGCACACGAGCACGCCCACTTCCACAGCTCCGACGCACTCGGCGCAAGTGGGCGTAAGCGCTGCACCCGCTCCCCTGCCAGACAAGGCCGCCATGCTTGCCGCGCTGACGAGCAGAACCGCGCAGCGCGAGCTTCTCAGCATCTACGATGACCGCATCCAAACCGAACAGCAGCTCGCCTCGGTTTATGGCAAATGGTCCGCTCAGGTGCTTCTGCAGCATCGCATCGTTCTTCACTTGTTGCTGCAATCGTTTGCGTTGATTGCGATTATCCTTCTGTGTGTGATTTCGTTCGATACGCTGGTGCGGTATCTGTTGGGCCGCCGCGGGCTCGACCGGCGCCGGACGTATTCCCGGCGCATTCTCCTGACGCTGGGTATACAGCTGGTCGGCCTGCTACTTATCTTGTTGATCGTCTTCGGAACTCCGCGCCAGATGCCCACCATCGTCGGCCTCACTACGGCCGGTCTCACGGTGGTCCTGCAGGACTTCATCCTTGCGTTCTTTGGCTGGTTTGTGCTGATGGGCAAGAATGGCATCCGGGTGGGCGATTGGGTAGAGATCAACGGAGTCGGAGGCGAGGTCGTTGACCTTGGACTTCTCCGCACCACCTTGCTCGAAACCGGCAACTGGACAGATAAAGGCCATCCAACCGGACGGCGCGTGACCTTCATCAATAGCTTCGCTATCAAAGGCCAGTACTTCAACTTCTCCACCGCCGGGCAGTGGATGTGGGATGAGATTATGTTCAGCATCCCGGCGAGCGGCGATGCCTACGCCGTAATCGAACTGATCTATCAAGCGGTCGTGAAGGAAACGGAGCGCGAGGCACGGCTGGCGGAAGAAGAGTGGCAGCGCGTTACCCGGAAGAACGAGTTGAGCCGCTTCACCTCCGAGCCTGCGGTGAGCCTGCGCCCCGGCGTCTACGGAATCGAGATTGTCGTACGCTACGTTACTCGTGCATCAGACCA
>JAFARV010001032.1 GCA_019245255.1 Acidobacteriaceae bacterium
ACTCCATTTGGGCTTGGGCCAGCGTCGCTCCGGGTTTAAGGCGGCCCGCCAGCGCGAAGTCCGCATGGTCCACGTCGAACTCCGGCGTCAACAGCAAATAAGCCTGCAGTGGAATTCGAATGTCGGGGCCGCTATCAACCGAAAGCCCCTGGAAATTGCGCGGCATTACCCCTACAATCGAGAATCGATGGCCGTTGATCGCGAGGGTCTGGCCCTCAATCGATCCAGCAGTGCCTGCAAAGCGCCTGTGCCAGAACTGATAGCTCAGAACCGCAGGAGGCGTATCGAAATTGCGCGTTGCATCATTGGCTGTCAGGAAGCGGCCCACCAACGGCCGGGATGCTATGGCAACAAAAAATTGCGGCGTCACGCCGTACACGGTGATTTCTTCAGACGGTTCGGGCTCAGTCATGCGGAAGTGTTCGTGCCACTCTGTCTCGGCGAATACCGGGCGGAGAGTCTTGCTACGCTCACGCAGCGCTTTGTAATATGCGTATGGAAATTCGCTTCTCACTCCTAGCGGCTTCGGAAACCGCTGTACCATCCGCACCAACTGCTCCGGATGCGGAACCGGTAAGGGCCGAAGCAGGACGGCATCGAACAAGCTGAAAATGGTTGTGCTGGCCCCTGTGCCCAGTGCGAGAAGGAAAACGATCAACATCGTGCACCCGGGATTCCTCGCCAAAATTCGCAGTGCGAAGCGAATATCGTTCATGCGGCCATTTTATGAGGGTATTGTGGGACTTCTGCGCTGCCGCTAAGCTCGCCTCCCACCAACAAAAGTCCCGCCCAGGCCGAAGCCGGGCGGGCAAAATAGAGTCGCAAAGTTATTTCTTCCAGAAATCAGAGCCATGAGCGAAGCGATTGGATATCCCGTACGTTTCGCTCAAAATGCACTAACTCTCGATACTGAGCCCGGGAGCGTCAGCGACGCCAGTACGGCAATTTCTGCAACTTCCGTCTAATCAATTGGTAGTCCATGTCGGGGCCGTGGCCGCCGGGACCCGCCGGTGCAGCCGGCTTCTTCTCAGGCACTTCGCAGACCATCGCTTCGGTCGTCAGCATCAGCGCTGCAATCGAAGAAGCGTGCTGCAAAGCCGAGCGCGTGACCTTCGTCGGATCAATAACGCCCGCCTGCACCAGATCTTCGTACTGGCCAGTCGCCGCGTTGAAGCCGAAGTTATTATTGTCATTCGCCCGGACCTTCTCGATCACAATCGCGCCTTCAAAGCCCGCATTCCCGGCGATCTGCCGGACCGGCTCTTCGCACGCGCGCAGGATGATCTCGACACCGATCTGCTCGTCGCCCTCAGTCTTCTGGGTCACGAGGACCTTGGCCGAGCGCAGCAGAACGACACCGCCGCGGCTCAGTCGATATCACGTCGGCTGACTTCCGTGATTGGGCGTACATTTCTCTGGCCTTTTCTCGAATGTCTTTAGGAGTGCCGAAAATTGCCAGAAGTATTTCCACTCGCTGCATTGAGAATCGATTAGTATAGATCGGTCGTGACATTAGCCGTTACAAGGCGGAGCACTACACCATGGGAGCCGGTTATCGAGGGGATCGTTGCCATCCTGAAGGCATCGGTAAGTACCGTAAGTACCAAACTCTTTCGCTTTATCAATTGTATAGACCATAATAACTTACATCCAAACTATGGCACTCAAGTCGTCCCTAGTGTGATCCTTGCGAGTCAAAGTCCCATTTTGTGTATGCATATCAGTCGTGCGTCGCTTCGCACTTGCGCTCCTGCTCACGTTGCCTGTGTTTGCCACCGGCACCGTCACGTGTACGGGCACTCCGAGCGACACGACTAATATCCAGAACGCACTCAACGGCGGGGACACGGTGACTATCGTTGGAACGTGTGATATCACGGGCCCGATCACGCTTAACAGCAACACAATAATCCAGGGATCGGGCTCAAATGGAAACGCCAACGAATACGGCGCAACCACCAATACAAAACTAAATGCCTCGGGTGGCTACTATATACTCCAAAGTTCAGGCAACGAGAATACAATTACCCGTATCACATTCCAGGGTGGAGGCATTGAGCTAACCAATGATGACTTTACTAACTGGACTGGGCAGTACGGGTGGACAATCACAAATAATACATTTCAGAACATCACAAGCACGATTCGAAACAGGAATGCTGCGATCTTTGTAGATAACATTGTGGGGAAAGGGAGCACTGGGTGCGCCCCCGGTAGCGCATGTGCGCATAGTACGATTTCGGGCAATTATTTTCATAATATCTGGCCGAATAGCTATCCCGACACGAGCACGAATAGAGATCAAGCGGGGGGCGCAATCTTTTTTAACAACGGCATCGATAACACCACCGTGGATTCCAACCATTGCAATCAGGTGTACGGAAACTGCATCAAGGGATTCTTGGACGGGTTCGAGGGATTTGTCGCCGGGAGTTCCAATGCTTACACGGCAACGAAAATCGTGATCAGTAATAACGATATTCAGCAGGAAGGCCGGTTTGGAATCGAATTTCAGAGCGTCGGAAAGAATAGCTGTCCCGGTAACAATTTCTCGAATTGCGTGATTAATAATGCTGGGACAGTCGTAAAGGGCAATTACTACCACAACTTATTTACGGCTATGGATAACAATTTTGCTTTCTCGCTTTTGTTTGGCGGCACGAACGGTCAGTACATTAACAACACAGCCGTAAATGGCAATGGTTCCTCAGGCTCCTGCAAAGAGCGTCTCGGGATAGCGCTTGAGAGTGGCCTGAGCGGCGGAACGGTTCAGGGAAATGTGATGAGTTCCGTCGCGCTCGCGAGCCCATGCGCAATGGACGGGACCGGAAATCCTGTCGGGTGGCAATCAATCGAGATGAGTGGGTACGACTACTCGGGTACAGATACGTGGAGCAACAACGTCTACTGCCAGCCTAATGATAACTGGCACAACCTGGATCCGGATGCGAACGCGACTTACGTATTCCAGTATGAGTATCAGAACACATCCTGCCCGTCGAGGTCTACGAATGAGAGCAGCAGCATCACGCCAGCGTTTACGAGTGCAAACAATCAGGAT
>JAFARV010000053.1 GCA_019245255.1 Acidobacteriaceae bacterium
GAACTGGTGGAAACCAGTCGCTCCGCCGCCAACCATGATGCCCGCGCTTGAACCCGAGCTTCCGCCTATTGAATTGTAGTAGCCATTCGAGTCGAAAATGGCATTTGCAAGCGCATAAAAGTTAAAGAAGTCCCGAACCGCTTCGTACGGCCGCTGGAGCAACGGGGGAGCAGTATTGCTGGGGATCTGCGGTCCCGGACCGGCATCCTGCGCAAACATGCAGGCAGCCGGCAGTACGACTGCAAGAAAAAGCCACTTCTTAACCAAAAAGCTCTTAACCTCTTCTCTAAAGTGTACGTCCCCTGCCTTGCTAAGCTCGGGGTTGCGCACCGTACTAGTTGGATTCGGAAGCGTCGGAAAAGCTTTCGTACGTTTACTAGAACGGAAGCGTTCCGTATATCCGTTTCGTGTGGTGGGCATTCATACGCGGACCCACGGAACCTCCTATGATGACAAGGGGCTCACCCTCGATGCCGAATTCGCAGCTTCCGCGCAGTCCATCGAAGAATTCCTTGAGCGCGCCGCTCCGGAAGTGATGATTGAGGTCACGACGCTGAACCCCACGTGCGGTCAGCCGGCCATCTCTCACATAAGCGCCGCTTTCAGTCGAGGAGTTCACGTCGTTACTGCGAACAAAGGCCCGATCGCGCACGCTTATGCGACTCTCCGCGAACAGGCCCGCGCAGCGCAAGTGGAATTCCGATTTGAATCCACCGTCATGGACGGTGCGCCCGTGTTCAACCAGTTCCGAAATAATTTGCCGGGCGTCAACGTGCTCGCTTTCACCGGCGCGTTGAACTCGACCACCAAAGTTATTGTTACCGCAATGCAGCAAGGTCTCACGTTCGCAGAGGGCGTACTTCGCGCGCAAGCACTCGGTATCGCCGAAGCCGACGTGTCTTACGATGTCGACGGCTGGGATTCAGCCGCCAAAGGCGCAGCGATCGCAAACGTTCTGATGGGCGCAAGCGTGACGCCTGCTCTGGTCAAGCGCGAGGGTCTGGGTGAGCTCAAAGGAGAAGAACTGCGACGCCTCGCTGCCGAAGACAAAACGATCGTGCTCGTCAGTCGCGGCACGAGGACTGCCGATGGCTCGATTCAGCTTCAGGTCACCCCGGAAATTCTTCCGCGGACCGACATGCTTGCATCCGGAGGCGGCACCTCGAACGTCCTTCTCTTCGACACCGATCTGATGGGCACGATCGGGACTGTGACCGTCAATCCCGGTGTCGAACAGACTGCCTACGGACTCTTTTCGGATCTCGTAGATATCGCGAAAACGCTCTGAGCAGAACTGCCAACCGACTTACTCTAAACACCGAGGTAAGCGCCCTCAAAACGTGATTCGAAGCCGCAGCCGGACCGAGCGGCGGCTGTCAATGCCCTCTTGCGAAAAGCTGTTGACTAGGCGGCCGAAAGTAGGATTCAAGTTCACATCCGAGCTGGCGATCGGCAAAAGCTGCAAAGTGTTCGGGTCGACTCTGACGTTGAAATCCCCGAGGAGCGCAAACGGGCCGCCGCCACCACCATAGTTGCCGTCCGGAGAAAGCAGTGGATGATTGAACAGGTTGTCAACGTCGGCGCCTAGCTGGGCTGTCACTTTCTCCCCGAAGCGGAAGTTCTTGTGCACGCCCAGATTGACGCCCCACGTTCCAGGTCCCCATAGGACGTTGCGCGTCGCAACGGCGGGATTGCTGAAGAGATCAGCCCCAATCGGCGGCAGTCCGAATGCTGCCGGGTTAAAGTACTGATCACCTTGTTTCACGTACAGGCTAGTGCTGCTGACCACCGTTGGACGGAGCGATGGCCCATTGAAGTCGCCGACCGCATCGATGGCGCCCGAACCGATGTTGCCCGGGAAGATCGGGTCGCAATCGTCGCAGATCCAGAATGGAGTGAAGCCGGTACCGCTCTTGATGAACATGTTGAAGGTGGTTTGCCATCCACCAACTGCCCAGTCGACCCATCTGTTCATGTGGGATCCGAATTGGCGGCCGCGGCCGAAGGGCAGATCGTAGATACCGTAAGCAACGAAGCGGTGCTTGGATATAAAGCCGTCGGTGCCGTAGTCTGCGCCGGGGTTGAATATGTCGTAGCCCAGGCCCCCGAGGCTCGAGTTGTCGGTGTCGAGCGCGGTCGATTTCTGATCGAGATAAGTGTACGATGCGCTGAACATCAACCCTTTCGAGAACCGATGTTCCGCCTGTGCTTGAAACGCGTTCGAAAGACCATGGCCGTAGTTGAAGAACTTGATGAGATTCTCGCCGAGATTGGGGAACGGCAACCGAGCGGAATCTGCCGCAGACAGCGCACAATCGCCGTTATTCACGGGATCGCACGCGGTTACTCCATCCCCCGTTGAAGTTCCGAACGGGTTATTGCTTGCTGGAATTTCGTTCATATCCGCCCCGGCAATAAGTCCGTGCATCGCGGTCCCGAGATAGGAGAGTCGCAGTGCGGTGTTCCAGCCGAGATCATGCTCGAAGGTCACGTTGTACTGCTGGATGCGCGGCTGCTTCATATTGAAGTCAATCAGATTCGGAGAGGGAGTATTCCCGAAGCCGTGCACTGCGCCTCCGCTCAGGGGACCAGTACTGCCGTTGTAGCCGGGCCACCCCTCGAGCGGGCTTCCGGCAACACTGCGAATGGTGACGGACTGATTGAAGCCATTGCTCGCAAGCGCGTCACGTTGCGCCTGTGCCGCTGATGTGGGATAGTAAATGCCCCAGCCGCCGCGCAGAACCGATTTCCCCCCGATATGCCACGCGAAACCAACACGGGGCGCAAAATCCGTTTTATCGAGACGGACCAGTCCGGGTCCTATGCCGAGGTGTGATTGAGCCACCGTCTCAACGCCGTACGAGATGAGGCGAGTATCCAAGTACTTGAGCGTTTTTGTCGAGGGCACAACGAAAATTCCCTTCTGTCCCGTGGTTGGGTCCACGTAATTCGGATCGAAGTTGACCATCAGATCGTTGTCTTCAACAAATGGGGTGACGAGTTCGTATCGCAACCCGAGATTCAAGGTCAGCTTTGAATTCACCTGCCAATTGTCCTGGACGAAGTAGCCGTGCTCCCAGTTGTGCGTTTGCATGGGCGGCCGGGGATTCAGGATGTAACTCACGCTGGTAGCGGGCAAGCCCATGAGAAAGTCTGCTAACCCCGTGGCGCCTGGACCGGAATAGGTCAGGGCGCCGCGTGGGCTGCCGCGATTGGCCGTGAACCCGTCATCGGCGGAATTGCGGACGACGTCGCCGCCGATTTTGATGAAGTGCGTTCCCTTAGCCCAGCTAAAGGTGTCCCCGAAAGTCTGAAGGCTTTCGTCTTCCGGACGGTCGGTGCTGCGTCCGCCGTTTGTGAAAGCCGCAAATCCGTTCCCGAAGCCGACAGCGGTGTGCCCGAAGGTTGATAGTTCCGCCGAGCCCACCACCCCGCCGTAAGCATTGATTTCGTCTTGGGTGAACCCGATGCTCGAC
>JAFARV010000231.1 GCA_019245255.1 Acidobacteriaceae bacterium
GTAGGCGGCTCGCTCGGCGATCTCTATGGCCGCCGTAAGATCTTCGCAGTTGGTGTCATTCTCTTCGCGAGCGCCTCCTGCTGGTGCGGCTTTGCTCCCAACATCGGCCAGCTCATTGCAGCCCGCGGATTACAAGGGATCGGCGGCGCGCTTCTTGTGCCCGGAAGTCTTGCCCTGATCAGCGCCTCCTTTCCTTCCGAAGAACGAGGGCGCGCCATCGGAACCTGGTCCGGCTTTACGGCCATCACTGCTGCCATCGGTCCTGTTCTTGGTGGCTGGCTGATACAGCACGCATCCTGGCGCTGGGTGTTCTTCCTCAACCTGCCGATCGCTGCGGTTGTTCTTGGCCTCACGTTCTTTCGTGTTCCGGAAAGCCGTAACCAGGAACAGAAGGACAAAAGTCTCGATTGGCCCGGCGCTCTGCTCGTCACCTTGGGACTCGGCGGTGTCGTGTTTGCGTTAATCGAACCCTCCCATGCCGTGATCGCCGGCCCTGTCGGCGTGGTGTCCCTGATCGCCTTCTTGCTGGTGGAAGAGCGCTCCCGCGCGCCGATGCTTCCTCTCGATCTGTTCCACTCGCGCGATTTTACCGGCGCAAACCTGCTTACTCTGTTTCTCTACACGGGCTTGAGCGGAGTATTCTTTTTCTTTCCGTTGAATTTGATTCAGGTTCAGGGATACACAGCCACGGAAGCCGGCGCGGCGCTTCTGCCGTTCATCTTGCTGATGTTTGTGCTCTCGCGCTGGTCAGGTGGGTTGGTCGACCGCTATGGCGCAAAGCCGCCGTTGATGATAGGCCCGACGATAGCTGCCGCCGGATTCGCTCTTTTTGCGAGGCCAACAATTGGTGGAAGCTACTGGACGACGTTCTTCCCGGCGGTTGTCGTGCTTGGGTTTGGAATGGCTGTAAGCGTCGCACCGCTGACGACAACAGTAATGAGCTCCGTTTCCGAAAACCGCGCCGGCGCCGCTTCGGGCATCAACAATGCGGTCTCGCGGATCGCGGGGCTGCTCGCCGTCGCGGTCCTTGGCTTCGTGCTGATCAACTATTTAATCGTGATCTCGATCGACGTCTGGATCGCCTTTCTCTCTCATCCGAACTCCGGCGGCAAATCGATTCACAACGATCTAAGCTTGCTGCAATTCAGACGACCGAGTCTGATGCTCGCAAAGCCATCGGCGAATCCTTCGTTGTGGGGTATCGATCGGTATTGTGGATCGCTGTGGCCTTGTCGATCGCAAGTTCTCTCAGCGGCGCGCTTTTAATTAGGCCAAAGCGGTAGGGTGCCTCTGTTGAAAACCATTTCCAGAGGATGCCGTGACGAATCACCGCGAGCAGCGTTTATCGAAGCAGGCCGCTTGGACGAGCGCGGCAATGAGGTCGGCGCCAGTAACGCGTGGAGTCCGGCTCATGCCGCGACGGTCACGCGCTGGATGCCGACGAACTCCAACTCTTGCGGCGGCGTTTCATCCACCTCAAGACAGAGTGAGATGGCCTCGCGAATACGCTCGGCAGCCTCGTCGAGTGACCGCGCTTGGGTATGGCAACCACGAATCTGGGGAACGGAAGCAACGTAGTACCCTTCTGCGTCGTTTGCGCTACTTACCGTATGGAATATGCCCTCAAAAATATCTGGACTTTGGCCGTTGAAGCGCAGACGGTAACCGTCATTTATCAACCTCTCCGCGAATTCGAAGTTCGCGGGAACGGTCACAGAACTGATCTTCTGACACGAAGCGTTTGTATCGGCTCGGCATCGAATTGCACACCGGCAATGTAACGAGCTTCTAAGTTGATCAATCTGAGCGCAACGTCATCTGCTGTATCCGCATCATTTGGCGGCGAGACCCCAACGTAATACGACACGTTTGGGTCGTGTTCGAATGTCTCCGAATCATAGAAGAGAAAGGAGCCGTCGGAAACGTCCACTTGTTCTCCTTCGTCCAGGGCGGCAACCTGTGATGCTTTATGAAATAGAACCACGTTGTGGTCAATGCCTCCGAATGGCCTGTACCTCCGCTGTGCCCGCCGGAACTGCGCGTTCTGCACAGAGGGGTACAGAATGCCGTCTAAGGAAAGCAGTAGATCACTTGCCAAGAAGTCTGCCACCGCCTGGGTAGGAAGGTATTCAAGAGGTTGATCGTTTGGCATCACCGGCCTAGATAATCGCTCGCCTAAGCCACGCAAGAATTCAGCTCGCCGCAGATGATTAATGTGCAGTTTGTCGAACAAACTACCCTCTTCATCAGCAAGATCGGTTAGAGCAATGAGATCGAGTAGTTTCAATGGACGAATGACCTGGAAGCACCCGATCAGCACTTTGCTACCGACAGGGGGACGCACTTCCGCCAAAGCTAAGGCAGGCGTTGTGGCTGCGTAAAAAACAGAGATACCTGCAGCATTCATCCGACCGCCTGACGCGAGCGGCGGCGGGGGAGGGCCAATTTCTACATGAGGGCGCTTCAGAGCCGCCCTGAACTCTTTCTCCTTCTGGAAAACCCGGGCTCGGTACACCTGTAACAAGGCCTTGCCTGGACCTGCTTCGATCACTATTGGGCGTCCGTCAATAGTCTGCCGATTTTCCATTCCATCGAAAATCGATACCAATAGCTCTTCGGCTGAACGATTGAAGTATCTTGTCTGAGTTTTAAGTCGATGCTCGTACAGGCGCCAGCTGAGTTCCAGTTCGTTGGCGTCGGGCGGTCGATTTTTCGCATATCGTGCATGTGGATTGAAAGGAGCACCTTCAAAATCCCACTGATCGCGATCGTCAGTTTGGCGCTGTTCCAAAACCTGTCGTATATCCTCCGCAACAGCATTCCCAGCGCCTACAAGGTCGTTAATGACGTCACCTATAGGCTGACCCCAAGTAGCCCTGACAATCTTGTTCTCTTCTGTCGAAAGGCTTTCGATCCAGGTGTAGAAGTCCTGAAGAACTTCCTGAACCAAATCGGATAGTTCTTTGATTGAAATGGTATTTCCTTGTTGTTCACAGTAGAGACAGGTCTCCTTAATGCCATTGTTTTCAACCGTGCGTCGAAGAAACCGCTCAGAGATGCAGTGGGAACATAGGCGTCGGTCGCCAACATAAATCCCGCTCGGTTCAGGCATCGTCAATTGCCGCCCTTAAGAGACAAACCAGAGCATATTAGCCTTTGCGCTGCTGCCACGCCCGCGGCGTGCCATCCACCTCAAGACAGAGTGAGATGGCCTCGCGAATACGTTCGGCAGCCTCGTCGAGTGACCGCGCTTGGGTATGGCAACCACGAATCTGGGGAACGGAAGCAACGTAGTACCCTTCTGCGTCGCGCTCGATTACGACATCAAATTGGTGTGGCAACGGATTAATGATGCTGCTCTTGCCTGAGCCATTTGGCCCCGCGAAGACTGTGAGAACTGGCAACGTTCAAGTCGCAGGCTCTTTCAGTTCTCTTAGAACTCTGTAGTTCTTGCGTCCCGAAGCGCCGTCGAGAAAGCAGATCTCAAACTTTTGGCCGCTTGGGTACTCGAGGATGTCCAGGTTTCGCCCGTTGTCTCGATAGAAAACCGGAATTCCGGCTTGAAGAGTTTCGATCCTCGCTTGAGCGCCAGCCACCCCAACTGCCGCCTTGAACTCTTCATCGAAGAATGGCTCGGTCTTCATAGCTCGATGATAAATTACTGCCGTGACGTCCGAATGCATCCGCCGGGGGCGCCGGGTTTGATGGGCGAGCCAGGCGCGTTTACGTCATAAATGCCGCGAAGCCTGGGTACACCAGCGTGATAGCCATTCTACGGCCAAATGAGACGGCGATCGTCGAGCCGTTGGCCTCAATCTTTGAACGGTACCGGGACTTCAACGTAGCTCCCGGGGGTTGCTGCGTTCACGGCGGCAGCAATTTTGTCCGCAACAAGCTTGACCATGGGCCATTGCGAATGCTCAAGCACGATGAGCGCGATTTTTCGGCGCGTCAAATTTTGTTGATACCGGATACTTTTGTCGGTGGTAACGATCATTTCAAACCCGGATCGCTCTGCAGCGTCGATCAACTCACCGTTTGATAGTTCATCCCAGCCGCGCGAACGTGCTTCCTCTACGGAGTGGCCTGTGAGAAAACGAGCAAGTCCGCGCGGCGTGCTGTTGTCAAACAGGATCAGCATTAACCATGCGCCAGCACGGTTTCGAGCGAACGAGCCACAAATGCCATTAGCCCCTCGATCTGCTCTCGCGTAACCGGAAACTGCTCAATCACCTCATCAATACTCATACCGGCTTCCAGGTTTTCGAACACAACTTTAACCGGCGTCCGGGTTCCCTTGAGAACCCACGCACCGCTAACCTTGCCGGGAATGCTTTCAACGCCTGGGTATTGCGACCAATCGAGAGCTGCCACGCCATTACCCTCCGCTTTTATCGTAGCTTTTTCAGCAGATTTGAGCGGGTGTTGGCAGTGAGCGCACGTTGGTATTTGAGACCTCTGCCGAAAACCTCACGCCGCAGTTGAGATTCGTTTCTACGTGAATTCGGTCAATTGTTCGGCGGTCAGTTGGCAGTCCCGGAGGATCTTGTTGAAGCAGGCCGGGGCCGATTGTTTCGCCACAACGGTGGTGCGTCCGTCCTCGTGGCGCAAGAAATGATGGCTGCCTCTGACACGGATGACGTGGAAGCCGGCTTTGATGAGCGCGGCAATGAGGTCAGTGCCGGTAACGCGTGGAGTCCGGCTCATGCCGCGACGGTGACGCGCTGGATGCCGACGAACTCCAACTCTTCCCGCGGCGTGCCATCCACCTCAAGACAGAGGGAGATGGCCTCGCGAATACGCTCGGCAACCTCGTCGAGTGACCGCGCTTGGGTATGGCAACCGCGAATCTGGGGGACGGAGGCAACGTAGTACCCTTCTGCGTCGCGCTCGATTACGACATCAAATTGGCGTGGCAACGGATATATCCGTGCCTTGTATTTTAGACGCGCCGGAGACCTTGCGACCGGCGTTCGCGGCGACCCCTTGCTTACCAAGGGAAGCATATGGTAATCTGCCCTTGGTAACCAAGGGGTTATTATCAGTAAACCGTCTGATCTCATTCAAGGGACGCTCGATCTTCTGCTTTTGAAGATTCTGGCGCTCGAACCGCTGCATGGATGGGCGATTAACCTGCGCTTGCGACAGGTCTCAGGCGAAGTGCTGCAGGTGACCGAAGGCTCGCTTTATCCGGCGCTGCACAAGCTCGAGCAGGAGGGTTGGATCAAAGCGGAATGGAAACAAACCGAGAATAACCGCCGGGCAAAGTTTTATTCCCTGACGAGACCTGGCCGTAAGCAGTTGGAAGCGGAGTCAGCGAATTGGGATCGGCTTTCGTCGGCCGTATCGCGCGTCGTTGGCTTGAAAGAGGCGTGACCAAGCGCACAGCGCGTTTGGTGCCCGTTGTGCGCGTGATCGACAGTGAGCGCGGGGCGTAATCGGCAAGGGAAGGTGAGGCATGGATTGGCGACGCTGGCGTTACATTCTGCCGCTTCGTTTGCGGTCCATCTTTCGGCGCAGCGCAGTGGAAGAAGAACTCGATGAAGAGCTGCGCTTTCATCTGGAATGTCGAGCAGAAGAAGAAGTGAGGCGAGGTCTCGGTCCGGACGAAGCCCGGTATCGAGCTTTGACCGCGATCGGCGGCCTCGAACAACGGAAGGAGCAGATACGCGACATGAGAGGCGTTCGCTGGTTCAGCGAGTTGGCCGACGATCTGAAGTATGCGCTGAGAACGCTGGCCCATTCGAAACTCTTTACCGCGCTCACGGTGCTGACGCTGGGCCTGGGAATCGGCGCCAACAGCGCTATTTTCAGTCTGGCTGATGCAGTGTTGCTGCGCCCGTTGCCGGTGTACCGGCCGAGCGAAATCGTCACGTTGAGCACCGACTCGCCAAGTTCATCGAGCCAGTCGCTGGGAGTCCTTTCGTATCGCGACTACCTGGATTACCGGGACAAAGCCAAAAGCTTC
>JAFARV010000265.1 GCA_019245255.1 Acidobacteriaceae bacterium
ATTTCCTCTCTGCGTACGATTGGCGCGACGCCATAGGCGATCCCGATCGTAGACCGCCACGCTGGGACCATGTCTGGTCGGCTTTGCAGCCGAACGACGTCGGGACCGACGAGTTTCTGAGTTTAAGCAACCTTCTGGGCGTGGACGCGTTTATCAGTGTCAATGCAGGCTTTGGGGATGCACGTTCCGCGGCCGAGTTAGTGGAGTACGTAAACGGCGCGGTTGACACACCGATGGGAAAGCTGCGCGCGGCTAACGGGCATCCGGCTCCTTATAACGTCAAATGGTGGGGCGTCGGGAACGAGATGTATGGGCCATGGCAGTTCGGCCACATGGCGCTAAAGCAATACGTCATCAAGCACAACATGTTTGCAAAGGCGATGCGTTCGGTGGATTCCAAAATTACGCTGCTTGGCACAGGCGCAACGCCGGATGAGATGACCGTAAATGGAATCGCACTCGCTGTCACAGGTAAAGTAGTAGCCGAATTTGGCACGGACGCAGATTGGACCGGTGGCTTGATCGCCAACTGCCTGGACAATATCGATGTGATGTCCGAGCACTACTACAGTTACGACCACCAGCGCTTCGATCTCACTCAGAACAAGAAAGTTCCTGTTGAGGAACCGCTGGTTGACACCCTCTACCGTCCCGCGAACCGCGTGCGCGACAAAGTCGAAGCATACGAGGAGTATTCGCGGCGCTTCCCGGCCGTGAACGCAAAACACCTGCAAATCGCAATTGATGAGTGGGCCTTCACTCGCTTGCCCGCCAACCTGAAACAGACCTTGGCGAATGCCCTTGTCTTTCACGAGATGTTCCGGCACACGGACCTGATCCGGATGGCAGGCCACACGATGGGAACGTCGTCAATCGAGTTCAATGCGACCGATGCGGCTCTTAACACAACTGGCTTGCTATTCCAGCTGTACCGCGATCATTTTGGGACGGTGCCCGTTGAAGTCGATGGCGACTCGCCGCCGCCGCCACCGAAGTTTCCGGTTGGTGGCGATCAGCCAAAGATAAACGCGGGCAGCCCCACTTACCCGGTTGACATAAGTGCGGCACTTACTAAGGACGGCAAATTATTGACGCTGGCTATTGTCAATCCGACAGAGTCGACTCAGAACCTCGATCTCGCGCTAAAGGGTATTGACTTTGCGCACGGAGGCCGCCTCTTCCACCTTCAAGGTAACGGCCTCGACGCGATGACGGGTCTGACGCGGCACGACGTTAAGATTATTGAAACGCCCTTGAGCGAGGTGCCCCACACGGTTCAGGCCGCACCGATTAGCATTGACTTGTACGAGCTGAGGACGCGGTAGGCGCCTGTGGCTGTATCCATCGGCATAAGTCACATTGCGCTGCAAAGACGAGCACGGCTGCAGGCACGGTTCGCGGCAGAGCCGGCGCAGGCGGGCGATCGTGCCGCGCTCGATATCAGCGATATTCGCCATTTCCCCATCCGCGAGCCGGTTTCAGGGAACCGCTACTCGTTACTGCGGGTAACCACGCGATCCGGACTGACCGGTTGGGGGGAATGCGCATTCGATTCGAGCGCGGATATCAACGCTGTGGAATCCGCCTGGGTCGGCAGGCCGGCCCATGCATATGCAACCGTCATGCCTTCGACGCCATTCCGGGCGGCGCTCGATATTGCTTTTCTCGACATTCTCGGCAAAGCCGCGAACGCGCCGATCTTCCGCATTCTCGGTGGCCCCACGCGGAACAAGGTTCGCGCGTACGGCTCGCCGTATTCGCAAGCATTTCCGGTTGCGATCATCGAGGTCCCAACGCCGGCATCGCGGAATCAGGGTAAGGCCTACGAAAACCGGGTGCTCGAACTGGTCGACGCAGTTCCGGCGGATCGCGATTTCGTGCTCGCTGCCAAAGGCTTGCTGACGCCGGGAGACGCGGCGTCGGTTGCGAAGGCGCTCGAATCGAAGCATCCGCTCTGGTTCGACGAACCTTGTGCTCACTCGAATATTGAAGCTGTGCGCAAGGTTTCCGGCGAAACCGTTGTCCCGCTTGGGTTCGGTGATGGCATCGATGATCCTGGGATTTTTCAAGCGCTGCTACGCGAAGGACTGGTGGACCTTGTGCGTCCTGACATCGGCATTTTCGGGATCACGGGCGCAAGATATGTCGCCGCGCTCGCGGAAACTTATTACGTGGCTGTTGCGCCGCGACACAGCGGCGGACCTGTGGGTACCGCTGCGGCGATTCAACTCGCGGCGAGCATTCCGAATTTCTTCATCCAGCATGTGCCGCATCCGGCGGCTGAAGAGGACCGCGCGATGCGCCGTGAGATTGTATCTCCGGCATTCGAGAACGGTAAAGACGGCTTCCTCGAGCTGACAAACTCGCCTGGTCTCGGAATCACGGTGCATGAGGCTGCTTTGGAGAAATTTCGTGCGGCGTAGGAATTTTCTCGCTCTCGGATGCGCAAGTCTTGCGGCGGCCGGAAGCCCGGCACGTAGCACTGTTAGAACGGACTGGTGCGACTGCTCATTTCTTCCCCAAGCCGGTCCTGCGGGGCTCGGAGCCTTCTCGGACATCAATTCCGGTCTGAAAATCACCGATTTGAAAGTATTCGGCATATCTCTCAACCTAACTTCCGACCGTCCTTATGTATTTGTAAAACTCGAAACTAACCAGGGGCTTGTCGGCTGGGGCGAGGGAACGCTCGAAGGGAAAGCGGGCGCCGTGATGGCGTGCATCAACGACTTCCGCGACTTTTTAATCGGCGCAGACCCGATGCAAGTGGAACACATCTGGGAATCCATGTACGTTCACTCGTTTTATCGTGCCGGGCCCGTGATTGGATCCGCGATATCGGGTATCGACCAGGCTCTCTGGGATCTCCGGGGGAAAGCACTGGGAATGCCTGTATACAAATTACTCGGGGGCCCGTTCGATGCACGCGGTGTACGTGGTTATTATCACGTTGATGGCGCCACCCGCGAAGAATTGTTGCGTATCCGCCAGACGGCTCAAGAACAAGGCGTAACGTGCGTCAAGTCGGGTATTCCCGGATATTACGAGTGGCTGGAGCGCCGGCCGAAAATTGAACGGGCCATTAAAGCGATCCAACTGCTGCGAGAAACTCTTGGGCCCGATATCGACATTGCAGTCGATTTCCACGCGAAGACGAGCCCGAGCGTCGCGTCGATTATCGTGAAAGAGGTTGAGCCGCTGAACCTGCTGTTTGTTGAAGAACCATGCCCTCCTGAAAACGTTCAGGCGATGGAGAAGATTGCTCGGCGATCAACTACTCCGATTGCGACCGGCGAACGGCTGATTACTTCTTATGGTTGCCGCGAACTGATCGAAATGGGCGTGGTCGACGTCCTGCAGACCGACATCAATCATGTCGGCGGTATTACTGCATTGTGGAAGGTTGCAGCGACCGCGAGTGTCTCATCCATTTCGATGGCGCCACATTCGTGTGAAGGACCCATTGGCGGGCTCGCGACGATTCACGTCGATGCCGCCATGCCGAACTTCTTGGTTCAGGAGATCTGCGGCCGAGTAAAGCCAACTGCCACAGATAAGGTCTGGGAGGAGTGGTTGGGCTTTCCCGCCATGCGCATGCTGGATGGCCGCTTCCCTCTATCCCAAAAACCGGGTCTCGGATTTGAATTATCTGAAGCAAGTCTTACTAAGTACCCGTTTCGCGGCACGCGACCGATGGCGCGAGTTTTTCACGACGATGCTTCCGTGGCCGAGTGGTGACATAGGTGGACTTG
>JAFARV010000385.1 GCA_019245255.1 Acidobacteriaceae bacterium
CGCAGGAAGCGCATGCTGTTGGTGTTTTCCAGCTGCTCGATGTTATTGGGATACTGGCCGTGAAATTTGCGGTAATACAACTGAACCGCGCGTTGATACTCATGCCCGCGGTCGATTAGTAACTGCTCCTTTTGCCGCTGCGCTTCAAATAACGAAACCGGCATCTCGCGGTACAGCATGATCGCAATCACCGCCGCAAAGACAAACACGATCAGCAATGCCGAACCGCGCTCACCGCCACTTCCTGGTATCTTCGTTCCTTCCACTTCTCCCAGTGCCTAATCGCCTTTCGTTAATCGCTATAGCTAACAGCTAACAGCTAACAGCTGGCAGCTGATCGGTGGCAGCTGGCAGCTAACAGCTCATTGCTGCATCGCCTCTGGAACCACCGGCAACGTCTGTCCCTGCCGCAATTGCACGTCTTCGAGCCGCGCGCTCGTTTGATTCATCTCGACCACGAGATACTTCCCTTCGAGCATCTGGCCCTCGACCGCAACCAGAATGTTGTCACCATCCATAAACAAACCGCGATTCGCCTCGTTCTTCGCAGCCGGATGCGCGAAGCCATAAAACCGTAGCGGAATATTCAGCACCGGAGGACCAGGTACCGAACCGCCCGGCTGTGGTGTCACAGGCCGGGGTGGCGGTAGCGGGTTAACCGGGATTGTCGGGCCGTGAAGACCTGCGGCCGTCTTCGCGTCTTCGGATGACCCTATCTCGAACAGGCTTCGGCTCGGCTCCGCTGGCGGAACCGCCTGTAAGCGCGCAAGCATGTCCAGGCGCAGGGTTGGATCGATCCGCCCGTCAGTTACGTCGACGTCTGTGATTTCCAGCGTCCCGCGATTCACATTGTTCGCCTCGCCTCGCCTCGTCCTCCTCGCTCGGGTTCGGGCCGCCGGCAAAGGAGCCTGGCCGCCAACCTGCTGCCGAGCCGCCGTCGACGGCGACGTCTCGTCATCCGATCGCGAGTTGTACCAGAACACTAGCGCCGCCACAACCACCAGAGCGCCGATGACCACTTTGGGGTCGACGCCCAGCTTCATCCCAAAGATTTTTGTCTGAGCCATCGCGCTCACTGTTGTACTCCTCTGAGTAACGCCGAATCCTCCCGAATCACCGCCTGGAACGTAATCGAGGTGTTGATCTCGCCTCCGTGCTGTTGTGGCGATGCCTGCAGAGTGTCGAGCATCAGCAGCAGCTGGGAATGATCGACTTCGTTCAAGAACTTCATAAGACTGTCGTACTTGCCCTGAAAGTTGGCCTTGATATTCAAAACGGACAGGTCGTTTGAACCCTCGATCGGTTCCTCGCCAAAAGACGCTTCCTTCTGCTGCAGACCCGATTCCCGGGCCATGCGCTGCAACTCCGAAATCACCGCATCATAGGCCAGCCGCTGGGTAAGAAAATACCGTTCCGTAAACTGCGATGACTGCGCCCGGCCTGCCTGCACCTTCGTCGAATTTGTCTGTAGTCGCCCCGCAGTTTGATTCGCAGCCAGGATCTGCGATCGTAAACCCGAATTCTCCGCCTGCAACTCACTCCGGGAACCACCCGGAGGCGCGAGGTAGAGATACAGCATGGCAGCATTCGCTAGAACGAGCACGATGGTCGCGATCTGCAGCCACAGCCGCACGCCGCTCCTGGCCACGCCGTCCGGTCTTGGTAAAGAACTAAAGCTTTTGACCATAGGACACCGTAACTCGATATTTGTACAAAGGATCGTTCTGTGTCGGCGGAGTCTGATTCACCACCGCAACCGACCCGAACAAAGGCGATTTCTCCAATCTCTTCAAAAGCTCGATCACTGCATCGGGCCGCTCGGCCCCGACCACCATGTCGAGTTCGACGTGATTCGTTCCGCCCGCTTCCTGAGCCGGGACTTGTGGCAAACGAACCGCCTCCAGCCGTACATTGCTCGGCAGAACCGTCTGCAGATCCTCGAAGACTCTCGTCCAGCTCACCGAACGCCGCGCGATCAATTCGTTCAGAAACACGCTCATGGCGAACACGTCCGCGTTTTCCGGCCTGCTCAGAATCCGGGAAAACTGACTCTGTCGCTGTTGCACACGCTGCAGTTGCGCGCGTTGTACCGCGATCGTCTCGCGTATTCGGGCCGCACTCGCGCGCGCCTGTAACATCAGGCCGGTGAGCACAAAAAATGAACACACCAAAGCCGCGCACACTCCGACGTAAATGGCGTTCTGTGCCCGCTCTCGCCGGAACGGCTGCGATGCGATGTTAATTGCTGTCGGAGAAAGCGGTGTCATGCCGCATATTCCTCCAACAATCCAAGCAGCCCCGCGTTTTCCTGAGCAGCCACTCCGAATCTGGAACGCACAACTGCGTATGGGACCTTCAATTCGTTTTCGGCCATTCGGCCCAGGTACTCGGCTTGGTGTCCGAAGCCGCACAATAACAGGCGCTTCACTCGCTCTCCAATCTGGTCCTCCGCGAAGGCCAGCGTCTGTTGCAAGCCGTCCAGAAGATCCGAGTCGGCGTGCGAAACACCATCCTCATGCTCGGCGTGCAAATTGAGCGAGCGGATCAAACGGATGCGCCGTTCCTCGATCAGCAGCATCGAAAGCGTCGTTCCGGCCAGCTTAGCCACTAGCGTGATTCCGCTGCCGGATTCGGCATACAACGGGAGCGCGGCGATTGACGATGGCGTAACCAGACCAAGCCGGAAGCCCGCCTCCGTAAACAAGGCTTCGTATTCCAGTAAAATCGGCCGCGCAATCGCCACTGCAAAAACTTCTATGCGTTTGGGCTCAGAAACCTGTATTGAGTACGCCACCTGCGCCTCGTCTATATGAAACGGGACGCTTTTTCGGAGCCGGAAACGGACCAAAGCAGTTCGCTCGTCTTCTCCTTGCGGAAACTCTTCGAAATCGAGAATTGCCATGCGAACGGCGTAGTCGGGGATCACCAGCGCGGCTGTGTTCCGCTTCCGCCCGGTATTCGCCATCCGCAGAAGTGCCTCTCTATAAGCTTGCGGCCGCAGCAGATTCGGTGCGCTCGGTGATGCTTCGAGCGACTTCTCATCCAGAATTTCGAGCCTGCCGCCTGTCGGATCGCGTGGCGGCGCCGTCGCCAACGACGTCTCGGTGATCTCGAACAGATGATCCGGAGCGGGCTCAGCGAGCCAGCGTTGCAGAGTGTGTGAAAACGACAGAAAAACAGCTCCTACTCGATGAACGTAACCTTGTTTGCTTCGCGCAGTGTCGTGATTCCCTGGCGTACCCGGTCGAGCGCGGATTCGCGCAGGAACGTCATACCCTCTTCGCGCGCGGTGCGCTTGATTTCAGATGTCGGCCGGCGCTCGAGAATCATTTCGCGGATCTTCTCGCTCAGGTCCAGCAGTTCGTGAATCGCGGTTCGTCCGCGGAAGCCCGTCCCGCCGCACTCCATACAGCCACGGCCCTCATAAAAAGCGAAATCGCGCCATTCGTCCAGCTTCAGCCCGCTTTCACGCAGGTAATCATCGTCGTACCTGACCCTTTCGCGGCAGTGCGGGCAAATAATGCGCACCAGCCGCTGGGCAAGAATACAGTTCAGCGAAGAGACGAAGTTATACGGCTCCACGCCCATATTCAAGAACCGTCCCAACACATCGAGAACGTTGTTTGCGTGTACGGTGGTGAATACCAGGTGTCCCGTCAATGCGGCGTTGATCGCAATCTGGGCCGTCTCGTGATCGCGGATTTCGCCGACCAGAATCTTATCGGGGTCGTGACGCAAAATGGATCGCAGTCCTCTCGCAAACGTCAGTCCCTTCTTTTCGTTCACGGGAATTTGCGTGATGCCCTTGATCTGATACTCGACCGGATCTTCAATCGTGATGATCTTGTCTTCGTCGTTCTTGATTTCGCTCAGCGCCGCGTACAATGTGGTCGTTTTACCGGAACCCGTCGGACCCGTCACCAGCACCATGCCGTACGGCTCTTTAATGTAGCGCCGGAACTTTACAAGATCCGCATCCGCGAAACCCACTACATCCAGCGTGAGCTTCGCGAACTTCTC
>JAFARV010000473.1 GCA_019245255.1 Acidobacteriaceae bacterium
TCCGAGCCGCAACAATCGCTGATGGAGGCGCATAAGGAGAAGCACGCGGTGTTCCGCTTGCAATCGCTTGCGCTGGCATACAGTGCTCTAGGCCGGAACGACGAAGCAAAGGCCGCCTTGAACGAACTAATCACTAAATTTCGGGAGAACCCTTATGAAATCGCTGGTGTATTTGCGTTCCGCGGCGATAAGGACCAGGCATTCAAATGGCTCGAACGAGCTTATGTCGAGCGGGATCCCGGTCTCATCGAAACGAAACGGGATCCCTTGCTCAAGAACATCGCTGCTGACCCGCGTTACACGGAATTGCTGAAAAAGATGCGCCTGCCATTGTGAAGGAGAGACCTTGGAACGTATAAAAACTGTTTCCAAGGTCTTTCGTCTTTAGTTCGCCGCCGCGACCACCTCGATGAAATCGTCGATTGTCTGAAAGGCGAGGACGTTTCCCTCAACCATTGCGGTTGCGCATTCGGGCGCTGGCACAGTAGATCGGGCTTGTTTACCAGGCCATATTCAAAGGCTGATTGTGCAGTGAATTTAAGCTGAGTTCCTAAGTTACTGGCGCTCTGCCACTTATCTCAACCTGATTTCTTGGCTTCGGTCTGGGATTGCTGGATGTAGCTTGCCGGGCTGGTTATAGGCTCTCTCCGGGGTTCGGCGAATGTCAGGGCTTATACCGCCGCACTCCGCTGGGAGGGCAAGGCGCGGTTTCCGGGCGGGCTCGTCGACCATCATCTCTATATCACCTAGAAATCACTCGTGAAACATAGATGTTGCTGGTTTATGGCTCTAGTCTGGGGCAGTGGTTTTGGAGCCACTGATATGGCAGAAGAACAATACACCATCGAAACAGAATGCGACCGAGATGGACGGTGGGTGGCCGAGATCCTAGACCTATCCGAGCTCGTCATGGCCTGCGGGCAAACGGAGGAGGAAGCGGTGGCGAATGTCGAGGCTCTTGGGTTCAGACTGATCGCCAAACGGATTCAGCAGACCAAAGTAGGGATGGACCGGATCTCCTTTCGCGTTTGCTCGGGGTACGTGCAATGAGCGGTCCTACTCATCAAGGTGCTGAAACTGAGCCCCGGGCGCGTCAGCGACCGCAGTACGGGTGATTTCTGCAACTTGGTATTCGAAACCCGTTCGGGAGCGAGCAACTGGCGCTCCCGCATGACGGGCAAACTTAGAAAACGATCTTTGCGGATAACTGCAACTCACGCGGCGTACCTCGGCCGGTCGCGTAATTACTGATCGTAGTTGTAATTGCTCCGAAGTTTGATTGCGAGATATCGGCGTTGGGTGCTCCAAACTGTGCCCTATTGAAGACGTTGAATAAATCGGCACGGAAACGCAGTTTCATGCGCTCTGTCACGGTGACGTATCTCGACAGCCCCAGGTCGAGCTGCGTAATGCCGGGCGCCCGGAAAGCATTGCGTCCTAAGTTGCCAAACGTCTGTTTCGCGGGAACCGCGAACGCCGCTGCGTTGATCCAGCCGGCAGGAGTGGAACCGCCGGCCGGTGTTAGTGAAACGCCATAAACATAATTCGGTCGTTCTTCGCCGCTAATAGCGAAGAGACCCGGAACCGAAGCATTGGAGCGATCGACAGTAATGTTAACGGGCAGTCCGGTCTGAGCTGTTCCGATCGCGCTTACTTCCCAGTTGCCGAGGAAAGCTCGAGCAATGCCGGGCGAACTGAAATATCGTTTACCCCCTCCAAAAGGCAACTGGTAAACCGCCGAAAGATTAAACATCTGTCGAACGTCGTTGTCGCTGCTGGCTTTATCGCAAGCGCGGCAGAAGGTATTCTGCGGCGTGTCGGATTCGCCGCCTCCGATACTCCCGTCATTGATCGAGTGCGACCACATGTAGTTAGCCGAGAGCAGAAACCCGTTCTGAAATGCCCGCCGCGCATTGAGTTGCAGCGCATGGAAGGTGCTGTTACCCACGTCGCCACGCCAGGAGACGGCTCCAAACGCAGGATATGGCACGATATTCTCCGGCGGAACGGCAAGGTTGGTATAAGTCGTGGTCAAGACATCCGTTCCTTTGTTGCCAAGGTAACTTACGGTGCCCAGGATGTTCAGTGGAAGTGTACGCTGCACCGCAAGAGTCCAGGCAGCTACGTAGTCATCCTTCCGGTTCCGGTCCAAATCACGCGGCGAAACAACGCCTAGTCCACCGTTCTCGGCGAACGTGAGGTACGGCGTCAATGGATAAGACAAGCCCGGAAACGC
Source organism: Acidobacteriaceae bacterium (assembly GCA_019245255.1). Lineage (GTDB taxonomy): Bacteria > Acidobacteriota > Terriglobia > Bryobacterales > Bryobacteraceae > Bog-105. The sequence continues at coordinate 2,237 of JAFARV010000473.1, forward strand.
CGTGTTATTGAACGAATAACGATCTACCGTGTTGGAAATCGGCAGATTCTGATCATCCAGCTGCCCGTCCGTATGATAAATCCCCGCACCAACCCGCACTACCGTCTCGCCGTGTGACCACGCCACCCCAATTCTCGGATCGACATCGTCATAGCGCGGGTTGAAATATGAGTACGACCTCGGACAGAAGCCGCCGCAAGTTCCGAAGTCAAACGGCACGGCGCCATTGTTAAGTGCGTGTAGCGCATTGAAGATGTTGTAACGGACCCCCGCATTTACCGTCAGATTCGGGCGGACCTTCCATTCGTCTTCCGCATACACCCAGTACTCGGTCTTACGTTGTCTCACGAGCGGAAGAATCGCCGTGTAAGCCGCAGTCCCAGCTAAGTTATTGAGGAAGTTATTCGTTGATGTATAAGTCAAACTTCCGCTGCTCGAGGTGCCCTGGTTAAGAAACATTCGCTTGACCTCAAAGCCGAACTTCAGTGTGTGATTCCCTTTTGACCAGGACACGTCATCCAGGCCGCTGATCGCTTTCGAAGGATTGTCTGAGGTCGAGCTCCCGGCGAGCGAACTGAATCCCGATACAGCGAACGTGTATGGGACCGGCGACAAGGTCGCGCTGTGATAAAGGTCCTGGTTTACGCCAAATTTCGCCTCATTCACTAATGTCGGCGTGAACACATGGAGCACCTCGGCTTCGCCGTTGTTGAACTTAGTGTCAAACCCGGTCTTCGCGATCAGTTGCCCGACAGGAGTCGTCTCCACCGCCTCATCTGAGTTGTAGCGGATAAAACCCGTGGTCTTATCCGAGTAGTGATAATCGATTCGGATCATCCCCGAATCTTCGTTGTCCACCTGCCGGCCTGGAGCGACGTAATTCCAGACATTCGCCTTTGCCGTCGGCGAAGTGCCGCCAGGATACGCCCGCAGGATCGGCAGTAAAGCAGGGGAAGTGAGAGACGCCTCTGCGATAAAGCTGGGACTCGGAACTAGCCCGATCTGTGTGCCATCCAACCGCTGCCGCAATCCTTCATAGTTCGCATAAAAGAAAAGCTTGTTGCGTAGGATGGGACCGCCGAACGCTGCGCCAAACTGGTTCAGAAGGAACGGATTCGGGGAAGGTCCATTAAACGGAGTGCGCGCCTCAATAGCGTCGTTTCGGAAATAATCGAAGGCGTTGCCGTGGAATGCGTTACTACCTGCAGGTGAAACCACAGCCACCTGGCCGCCTGCCGTGCCACCTTCCACATCCGCCCCGAATGTCTGATCCTTTACATCGAACTCGTCGATCGAATCCAACGGGATCGTCAGCCGAACATATTCGCGCTGCTCCTGGTTAAAGACCGCGGTGGCGTCCACACCATCCAGAGTCAGATTGTTATCGTCGAGACCGTGACCGGCAAAACGAATGGTCCGTTGGTCACCCGCGCCGTTGTCGGTGGCTCCAGGAACCAGCGCGGTGAGCGTAGCCCAATTCCGGCCATTGATGGGCAGCTCATCCACCTGTTTCTGCTCGATTGGCGCGCCGACGGTCGCATCCACTCTGTCCAGTTGCACCATTGCTTCGGTGACTTCGGCCTGCTCAATCCGCCCCGAAAGGTTCAATTTGGCATCCAGTGTCCGTGTCTGCCCGACATCCTGCCGGACATTGTCTACCAGGAACGTAGCGAAGCCTGGCTTAGCAATCTCGACCCGAAACATCCCGACCGGCAGGTCAGCCAGCGAATACGTGCCTTGTGAGTTGGTTTCCGTTTCGCGTTGCAATCCAGTCGAGGACTCGGTAGCTTTCACTTTTGCGGAAGGAATGCGGCTTCCTTGTTCGTCCGTCACCGTCCCCGTCAACGCCGTTCGCGCCACCTGAGCATGCGCGCTAAACGTCAGCAGGACGGGGAAAAACAGTAATGAAACCGCTCTGAAACAACGCATGGGTGCAATCATTCGTAGGAGAGGATACCGTTCGAACAACACAACAAGATGAAAACGAAACTTGTTTTGAGCGGGTTTACAAGCGAGCGATGAAGAAACGCTCCCTCACAATCGCACCAGAGTCGAATCAGAGCCAGGGAGCGTAAGCGACCTCAGTCCGGAATCCCTACCGCGGCCGTCAAACCTTTGCAAATTCTTCGGCTGTCGCGCGCACGTCATCAACCGTTGCGTGCAGCATCGCCTGAAGCTGATACGCAGGTCCGAGTGCGAACGCCGCGCTTGCGACGAACCACACGTGCCAGGACGCAGTCTCGAGCGGCGGCGGCAGATACCCTTTCGACCATGCCCACAAGCCGACGTCACCGAGTGAGGTTGCAAAAATGGCAGCCGTAAACGAAATCCAGCATCTCGCAATCAGGCCCCATCCCATATTGGCCACCGAGCGCCGGATGAGAATCGCCTGAATGAGCAGAACGCACAGCAACGGATCGCTGGTCCAACTGAGAACCCGCTGAACCCAGCTCGTCGCGCTCTGAGAACCGGAAGCCAACACCACCGTCGCGAAGAAGTCAACGGTATAAACGACCACCGGTCCGATCAGAAGACTGTCCGAAAGCCTCAACTGTCCGAAGATCCCGTTTTGGCGGCACGCCCGCAATACCCGGTAGAGTCCGAATGCCAGAGACAACATGGATACAGGGCTGAAAAGCGGGCTGAACGTTTCCCGTCCGAACAATCTCAAGATGTCTCCGGCCAGGCGAGCCAAACCGGAAAAGGCAATTAGGAACCAGGCCGGCCGCAATAGGTCGCCGGAGCTGAACAAAGCCGCACACCGGAAACTCAAATAAACCTGCAACAAGCTGGCGCCCACGAAAAACAGCGCGCCTGGATACGAGAAGAACAACCGGATCCAAACCGGATTCCCGGTTTGCCACCACAACAGACCCGCTGCCAACCCCGTGATCAGCAGTGCGAGCGTACTCAGAACAATGACGCGAGGTAAACCGTTCATCTCACGTGGTCGCCCCCGCCAGCTTTTGCGCAAGCATTTCCGCCGCACGTTTGCCAAGAAATGTGGTGAACAGAGGCTTCGTTACGGGTATGACATTGGCGTCGCCCGTATCCCATCGAGCCGCGTTCTCAATGCGTGAAGCCAGCTCGATTCCGAAATAAAACTCTAAGGCTTCAGATAACCGGGGCATCTGCTGCCGTCGTCGAACACGCCCACGTTCCGCTGGTCCACGCAAGCAGGACCAGGCTTGCATCTGGATTTGCAGCCGGTCATACATTTCTTTGCTTCGATCTGCGTTGCTTACCTCGTCTTTGGCCGAGGCCGCATCGGCAATCAGGTGTGCCTGCTGGCGGCACTGCCCGCAGCGCTTTAGATGGCTCGCAATGGCGGAGATGCGCTCGCCGTCTGCCCAGCCCAACAAATTCGATATATCCGGATGCATCCCCGGAATGCGGCATGCTGCCCAAAGTCGAAGCCCGTTCATACGCTGCGTTCCTCGCAACCTAAAATGGACCGCAGCTTTCTCCCGGCGCGGCACAGCAGCGTTCCCACGGTGCCCGATGCTACGTGCAACTCCGCCGCGATCTCCTCATATTGCAGGCCCTCACTTCGCAGCCGGAAGCAATCGAATTCTCTCTCAGTAAGCGCTCTTCTCACGCGCTGGAGCACCTGTTTTCGGAAGCAATCATTTTCAACGCTCGCCGGTTGCGTGTGGTTGCGCGCATGATCCAGAGGCATTTCGTCGCGGCTGCGTTTCTGCTTCAGCCGGTCGAGCAAGTAATTGTGTAGGACGCGATAAACCCATGCTCGCGGGGCGGCAATCTCCGCGCCATCATAGAGGGTGATGAAATAACGCATAAACGCTTCCTGCACAGCATCCCGGGCCAGCTCTTCATTGCGCCCCAATCCCATCGCGTAATGAAAGAACTCCTCTCCGCGCTGCTGATACAGTGCCGAGACGGCCGCACGAGCGCCTTCGAGTAACTCGTCATGCGCCTCGACGCCGGTCGAAACCGTGATCGCGTTTGGAAGCGCAGCTTGAATTCTCGTCATTCTCATCGTGGAGATGGCTGAAATGGACAATAACACGATGACGCGCCCCCGGCAACGGGCTTGTTGCAAAAAAGAATTTGCGGTCTTGTCAAGAAAAGTGGCACGTCGACCGTCTCACGCGTAAAAGGGGACCTCGCAAATGAGATCTGTATCTGCCTGGGTACTGTGCTGTCTATTCACATGTGCCGGCCTAATTACCGGGCAGGCGAACCGCTCCACGCTTACCGGCACCGTCACCGATCCCAGCGGAGCTGTTGTAGCCGGCGTGGATGTTACGGCCAAAAATCTCGGCACCGGCGTCGAAGAACACGCCACCACCAACGGCGATGGCATTTACTCCATTCTGAACTTATTTCCGGGCAATTACTCGCTCTCGTTTAGTAAGCAAGGCTTTCAGGGCATCGAGTTGCCATCCATAACTCTGCTCTCTACCCAGGTTGCCAAGATTGACGAGCCGCTTGCGATCAGTACTACCTCTCAGACCGTTACCGTAACGTCACCCGCTCCGATTCTCGATACGGAAACAGCGGAGCAGGGTACCCATCTTACCGGTCAAGTCGTCACAGATCTTCCTTTGAACGTGTCTGGCGGCCGGCAGATTGAACAGTTCGCCTACGCGCTGACTCCCGGTTATTCCGCGACCAGTAACACTTACGATGCCGTCGTAAACGGAACCCAGGGGTTTACCAAAGACTTCACCGTCGATGGTACGTCTGGTACAGCTCAGATTCAGGGTGACGCCATTGAGATCGGCCCCAGCATGGAAGCGATTCAGGAAGTCGAATCTCAAACCAGCGGTTTATCAGCCCAGAACGCGATCACCAACGGCGGAGTGATCATGTTCAACATAAAATCAGGCAGTAACCAGTTCCACGGCAGCGCATTCGGCTACGGACACAATGAGATTCTGGACGCGCGTGTGTGGGGCAATCCCGATAAGCCGAAATCGCGGTTCTGGGATTACGGCGCCAGCATTGGCGGCCCCATTCGCAAAGACAAGACATTCTTCTTCGGCACCTTCGAGCGTTATCAGCAGAATGACTTCACCCTGGGACCTCTGGGCGCGAACGGTGGAGCGCAGACAGTTCCAACAACGGCTTTCCTGAACGGTGACTTCAGCGGGTTGCTCAACACTTCAACAGTGCTGGGGACCGACATCCACGGGAATCCGATTTACGCGGGCGCGATCTTCAACCCGAAGGATCCGGGCGCCGTTTTCCCCGGTAATGTGATTCCCTCGAGCATGTTCAGTTCGGTATCGCA
>JAFARV010000538.1 GCA_019245255.1 Acidobacteriaceae bacterium
CAGAAGCGTTCGACCGTCGCTCAGGTTGTCAAAATGCTCGAAGAGCACGGGGCGATGGATTACACCGTGGTTGTCGCTGCCACGGCCTCCGATCCGGCGCCCATGCAGTACATTGCGCCGTATGCGGGATGTGCCATTGGTGAGTTCTTTCGCGATTCAAAGCGTCATGCATTGTGCGTCTACGATGATCTTTCAAAGCATGCTGCCGCGTATCGCGAGATCTCGCTGTTGCTACGCCGTCCTCCGGGACGCGAGGCTTATCCTGGCGACGTCTTTTATCTTCACAGCCGGTTACTCGAGCGCGCCGCCAAGCTTTCGGATGCGATGGGCGGGGGGTCTCTGACAGCCCTGCCGTTCATTGAGACCCAGGCCGGCGACGTTTCGGCCTACATTCCAACCAATGTGATTTCGATAACTGACGGCCAGATTTATCTCGAGTCGGACCTGTTCAATGCCAACATTCGTCCGGCAATCAACGTCGGTCTCTCGGTGAGCCGTGTGGGTGGCAGCGCTCAGATCAAGGCCATGCGCGCGGTTGCGGGAACGCTTCGCCTCGAGCTTGCTCAGTATCGTGAGCTTGCGGCATTTGCGCAGTTTGGCTCTGATTTGGATAAAGCTTCTCAGGCTCAACTGGCTCGCGGTAAGCGCTGGGTCGAGGTTCTGAAGCAAGGCCCGTATTCTCCGATTCCCGTCGAAAAGCAGGTGGCGATCATCTTCGCCGGTGGACAAGGCTTCCTGGATGACATAGCGGTGGAAGACGTGCGGCGGTTTGAGACGGAGCTGTACCGTTTCCTAGACACCAACAAACCCGATCTCTTGAACGCCATTCGCGAGAAGCGCGAATTGAACGACGACATCAAGAACCAGCTGAAGAACGCGATCAACGAGTTTAAGCAGGCTTTCACTTCAGGCGGAAAAGCCGCTAAACCTCAGCAGCAGAGGCAGCCCGGGCGTGACGGGCGCGAAGGCGGTCAGAGCCCGAACGGAGCACGTCCAGCCCAGGCCGGACGCGAAGCGGAGAAGCTGCAGAGTAACGCCTAACCGATGCCGAGTCTGATAGACATTCGGCGCCGCATCCGCAGCGTCAAGAACACGCAGCAGATTACTAAGGCCATGAAGATGGTGTCGGCTGCGAAGCTGCGTCGTGCTCAAGAGCGCGCGATCGCGTCGAGACCCTATGCCGAAATGATGAACCGCGTGCTCTCAAACATCGCGACGGCGGCTTTGGCCGATCCTGATACAGCCGAACTGCCGCTGCTGCAGGTTCGAGAAGAAAAACGCATACAGGTGATTGTGGTGAGCGCCGATCGTGGTCTTGCCGGCGCCTTTAATGCAAATTTGCTGCGTTCGGCGCAGCGGTTCATGCAGGAGCATCAAGGGGCAGAAATTTCGATTGAGGCGGTGGGCCGCAAGGCGCGCGACTATTTTCGCAAGCGTAACGCGAATCTGACGGGCGAACACGCCGGCATTATGGATCGCCCGACGCTCGAGCAGGCGCGAGAGATCGCACAAAGATCCATCGATCTCTACTCCCGGGCGGAAGTGGATGCCGTGTACGTGGTGGTAAACGAGTTCAAGACCGTGATGTCTGCGAATCTCGTGACTCGCAAGATTCTGCCTGTGGAAGTGCCCGAGGCCCAGGACAAACAGATCGATTATATCTACGAGCAGCCGGCGAAGGATCTATTGAATACCTTGTTGCCCCGCTATGTCGAGATGTCGATCTTCAGAGCGATGATCGAATCGGTTTCGGCTGAGCATGCTGCGCGCATGACGGCCATGGACACGGCGACATCGAATGCGGGCGAAGTGATTCAGAATCTGACGCTGAATATGAACCGCGTCCGTCAGGCTGCGATCACTAAGGAAATTATCGAGATTGTTAGCGGCGCCGCGGCGCTGTAGAGCGGAGTCTTTTATGCCAGAAGCTGTAGCTGAAGGAAAAGTTATCGAAGTCGCAGGGCCGACTGTTGAAGTGCAGTTCCCTGAAGGACATATTCCTAAGATCCTGAACGCGATCCACATCAGCAGTGAAGGTTTCGACGTGCCGGTGAAGATCGACATCACGGCGGAGGTTGCTCAGCACATCGGTGAAGGCCGCGTGCGCACCATTGCAATGGAGCCCACCGACGGTCTGGTTCGTGGTATGAAGGCGTACGATCTGGGTGCGCCGATCAGCGTTCCTGTCGGCAAACAGACACTGGGCCGCGTGCTGAATGTACTCGGCCAGCCCGTCGACAACATGGGCCCGGTTGAAACGGACAAACGGTCTCCGATTCACAGGACCGCACCGCTGTTTGAAGAGCAGTCCACGCAGCTCGAGATGTTCGAGACGGGGATCAAGGTTATTGATCTCTTGGAACCGTACCTGCGCGGTGGCAAGATCGGACTCTTCGGCGGCGCAGGAGTCGGAAAGACGGTCATCATCCAGGAATTGATCAACAACATCGCCATGAAGCACGGCGGTGTATCCGTGTTCACCGGCGTGGGCGAGCGTACGCGCGAAGGCAACGATCTGTGGCTTGAAATGCAGGAGTCGGGTATTGTCGATCCGAAGGACTGGCACAAATCGAAGGTCGCACTGGTGTATGGACAGATGACGGAGCCGCCGGGAGCGCGCCTGCGAGTCGGGCTGAGTGGCCTGACTGTCGCTGAGTATTTCCGCGATGAAGAAGGGCAGGATGTGCTGCTCTTCATCGATAACATCTTCCGTTTTACGCAGGCAGGCTCGGAGGTATCTGCTCTGTTGGGCCGTATGCCATCGGCGGTCGGATACCAGCCGAATCTGGCGACCGAGATGGGCGATTTACAGGAGCGGATCACATCAACCAAGCGCGGATCGATCACCTCAGTCCAAGCCATTTACGTTCCGGCGGACGATTACACTGATCCCGCTCCAGCAACGGCGTTTGCACACCTTGACGCGACAACCAACCTGTCGCGAGCAATTTCTGAGCGAGGCATCTATCCCGCCGTCGACCCGCTGGCATCCACTTCGCGTATTCTCGATCCGAATGTCGTTGGGCAGGAGCACTACGATATCGCGCAGAAGGTAAAGCAAACACTGCAACGCTATAAGGACCTTCAGGACATCATTGCCATTCTCGGCATCGATGAGTTGAGCGACGAAGACAAACAGACGGTTGCCCGTGCCCGCCGGATCGAACGCTTTCTTTCGCAGCCCTTCCATGTCGCCGAGCAGTTCACAGGGCGTCCCGGCAAGTATGTGAAGCTCGAAGACACGATTCGCAGCTTCAAGGAAGTGGTCGATGGCAAGCACGACGAATTGCCCGAGCAGGCGTTTTACATGCAAGGCAGTATCGACGATGTGCTCGAGGCCGCCGAGAAGATGAAGAAGTAAGTTCATCCGACGATGGCTGATACGTTCCAACTGGAAGTTGCTACGCCGGAGCGCATGCTGGTCGACGAGCAGGTTACGGACGCCCAGCTCCCGGGTAAAAGCGGCTACATGGGCATCCTGGCGGGTCATGCGCCGTTGCTCAGTGCATTAGGGGCGGGTCTGCTGACCTACAGCTCCGGAGGAAGTGCAACCACACTCGTGATCTCGGGCGGCTTCGTGGAAGTATTCGACAACCACGTACGCGTTCTTGCGGACCACGCCGAATCTCCCGGACAAGTGAACGTCGAAAACGCACGGCGCGACCTTGACGCAGCCATGCAGGCACTGGCGCACGCTGACACGGAAGCAGCGTCTGATGCTGCCCTTGCGAGCATGCAGAGGGCTCAGGCCCGGATTGAAGCTGCGCAGGGAAGTGCCGGGACAGGGCATTAGGA
>JAFARV010000682.1 GCA_019245255.1 Acidobacteriaceae bacterium
TCTCGGTTTCGGTGTATACCGGTCTCCGAATCTCGGACGTGGCCACGTTTCATGTTGAGCGATTACTCGACAATGGCGAGTGCCATATCCGCACGACTAAGACCGGAAGAAAGGTCTACACGTGGATTCCCGATTGGCTGCAAACACGCATTCGCGACCGTGCTGTCAGCCATGGACCGTGGATTTTCGGCACACATCGGACAACGGACATCAACGTGATAACCGACATTTGGCGGCGAAAGCTCAACCGCCTCTGGGCGCTGTGTGGCCCTTGGACAGAGAAGCCGACACCACACCGGTTCCGGCATACTTTCGCACGCATTCTCTTGCAGAAACCAGGCGTGACCGAGCGCGACGTTGCGGAGTTGCTTGGTGATACCGAGGAAATGGTGCGCAAGCATTATAGTGCTTGGATGCCAGAGCGGCAGGCGCGGCTTACGAAGGTCCTCAAGGACGCTTTCAAAGAAAAGCCTAAACCGAAAATCGTTTCAATCCGCTAATCGCTCTCGACTCGCTGCTGCTCACCGCAACGTCGGTCATTAAAACGCAAGCTGGGTTGGAAACAGGCGGGTGTGAACTCAGGACGCGTTTTGTAGTCGTGTATGTATCCTATTCGCGGCAGACTCAGGAACGCTGTAAATTGTATGTGCTTTTTTACGTCCCATGCGAATTTTAATTACGCCCGGATCATCCTTCACGATCTTCCGTATGGTTTCCCTGCCCAGACCCCACATACGAGCCAGCTCCGCGACTCTATAGTGTTTCTCGAAAGTAGAGTTCTCACCCAGCATTGGAACCGGCCTAAGCGCTTGTTTTCTGCCTCGCTGCGTCGGAGGTACGAGGATTACTCCCATTCGCGGGTCTACCCGCGGAGGTCGTGCGAGTTGCGGGAACAGCATTAAAGCTACTCGCCCCGTTTGAACGTCGAGGACCGGAACCGATTCGCGAAACTTCCTGGAATCGGCGATCGGCAGTTTCAAGTCTCTGCAGCGCATCCAGAAGTTGGAACCCGGCTTCCTGCATTTGCTCCGTACCTTTGCCAAACTGATCGCGTGTTTGATCGCGAATCTGATCCGATCCATCGCCACACGCGCCTGGTACGCCAATTCGAAATACATCGCCGTCGGCCAGGATGGAACCTCGCCATCAATCATCGGGAGAACCTCACTCATAATGTCTGAACCCATAAAACAGTCCGTGAACAATTCAGTTGCGGAGGTGACCTTACTTCGTCGGTCTAGCATCCGAGGGGACGGTTATCACATAGCCTCAACGATCTGCAGTGCGTGATCGAAATCGCTGATGAACATAGATATTTTGTTTGTATCACACTTGCTAGTTAGTTGCACGCACGTTAGAGTCGCTCACTGAAACTTGAGCCCGCTTTGTGATCTTCCCGTGTGTCGCGCACCCCAACCGAAGCTTTGTGTTTGCGGCAAGCTAAAGCCTCGAAAGCGCGCATCGCCAATGCCTGGATTGTGGCCCCGATGCCGCAAATTTCCGTATTTCAGCGACGGTAGTATTAGACCCGAGTGCCCCAAAACCACTGCCACGCACACCGCAGGAATCGTGGTGCTCGCGTGCGACAGAATGCGCAGGATCAAGCCTGTCGATCCAGAGACTCTTTACTTGTTGCAGCGCGATGCGTGTATTCTGTGGTGAAGAAGCATCCGCGATTCGCACGGCCCAGCTCGGTTCGCGCCGTAGATCCTATATTGATATTGACCGAAACGCGATGTTTTCGGCTTTCGAATTGCTACGCTTACAAGCAGATGAGCGTAATCCTGGGATGAATGAATTCGGAGAATTGATCTCCGCTAAGCGGAAATCGCTCGCCATGAGTCAGCGCGAACTTGCCGCTAAAGTCAAGAAGGAGGACGGCAAACCGATCTCCATCCAATATCTTAACGACATTGAACATGGGCGGCGTAACCCGCCGAGTTCGGAGCATCTTATGGAACAGTTTGCGAAGGCATTGCGCATTCCGAGAGATCGGCTCATGATAACTGCTGGTTACCTGCCGAGCGACATTGTTGAGCCAATCAAACGATTGAGCCGAACCGATCCGGACAAGGCCGAAACGGTGCTGCGTGCCTTTAGGAAAAAGCTCGATGATTTGAACCGATGAAGTGGATACCGGACGCGACAGGCAGGTTTAGACAACGTCCGTACTACTCGGACGAAGAACTGGATACCGAATGCGAGATTTTCGCGGCTAACCTGCTGAGGGCAAGACACGGCGACGTAAAATTTCCGCTCTCAACCGACGATTTGACGGTGCTGATTGAACGGGAATCAGACGAACTGGATATGTATGCAGACCTCAGCCGCCCGGGAGATCTGATCGAAGGTGTCACCGAGTTTCGCCCCGGTCAGAAGCCCCGAGTTCTAATAAGCAAACATCTCTCTCAATCTGATCGCTACGCAAATCGCCTGCGCACCACGCTCGCGCATGAATGGGGACACGTCCACTTCCATTCATTCCTCCACAGCGGGTTTCCATCGATCAATTTAAGGCTGTTTGGAGATGAAGCAAAACATCCTGAGAATCACGAAGGATGCCACACCGTCGAAACCATGCCGCCGGCATCTGCCTGGATGGAATGGCAGGCCTGGTATGCGGCCGGTGCTCTTCTGATGCCAAAAACCGCTCTGAGCGACCTAGTGCAGAATTTGCATGACATGGGCGAGGATCAGCCAGATCAGCTTGTGGCCTGTGTGTCCGCGCAATTCTTGGTCTCGCGTGACGCAGCCAGAGTTCGACTGAGCCGACTGGGTTTTTTCTACCGAAATAGCTCCTGTTCGGCTTAAATATCCTCCTTTACGATAATACGCTATTCTGCGGAACAGCTATTCTGCGAAACTTCTTCATGATACGAACGTCAACTCTTACGCGACGGGTAAATAACCGAATCTGTGGGTGACCACGGAGCACAAGGGCAGACTGTCGCATTTTGTCGGCCTGTGGTCTAAAAGGAGGCGTCAGTGAAGAAATCTTCCCAAAAAGTCGGGATCGGATCGGTAGCCGATGATCCCGGAGCGAGAACAAGTCTCGACGCGCGGATTGCTGCACGGCTCCAATACCTTGAGGATGATCCTTTGGATTTCTGGGACTACGGAATGCTTTGCGCGTTTGAGATCATCGAGGCAAGGATTCGGGAGATGATCGAAGGAGGCCGCGAGCGAATCAGGCTTTCAGATGTACTCAAGATCGTTGCAGCGGAACAGCGGATTGTCGAATCGGAGAGCCTGCACTCCTCCTATCAGGTGTCGGAGCCCACGGACGTGGAACAGAACCGATCGCGTGGTACGCCGTCCCAAAACGGTAGAGGCGTGGGGCCTCAGGGCAAGCCTTTTGTGAAGGCGACGGCCGCAGGCGAGGGCCGAGGGTGCGTCACCGATAGGTAGCCCCGAAGGCAGAACGCAATGCAGGACCGAACAGCGCGCTGCGTTGGAGGCGCTTGCCCTAGCGTTCAAGAAAATTGAGTGTGAAGACATTGCAGGGTTCCCTGACCCGTGTGGAACAAAGCGATTTTGCTTGTGGGTGTTGTTAGCTGGGTCTTGTTAGCACGTTCAATTGGTTAAATCAGCGATACACTGCTCGCGCACGGAGCCTTCGCAAGAACCGGAGCATAAGAGTCATCACGACGGCCTGAGCGAAATAGAGCAACGCGATCCCAAATCCCTTGTGAGCGAAAGGAGCCGCCAGAAGGAAAAGAACACCGCCGGCGAGGACAATCGCGCGCGCAAGCCAGACGAGAACAATCAACGGTACGGCAAAGGTTTCGAAGATGGCAGTAAGTAAGGCCGACATCAACCAGCTCCTA
>JAFARV010000686.1 GCA_019245255.1 Acidobacteriaceae bacterium
TTCTCAGTACGTGCTCATCCGAAATGCAGTCCGTTGCAGTCGGATGGCAGATCTACGAAATCACACATCGCCCGCTTGACCTCGGTCTCGTCGGACTCGCCCAGTTCCTGCCCGGGATCTGCCTGTTCCTGCTCGCAGGCCATACCGCCGACCGGGTTCCTCGCGCACGCATCCTGCAGACGTGTTACGTGAGCTTCGCATTCTGTTCCGCGCTGCTGCTGACCTTCACAGTGCACGGAATCTCATCCGCATGGCCGATATATCTGGCGCTGCTTTTGAACGGCACCGTCCGCGCATTCAACGCTCCGGCAAGCCAGGCCATTTTGCCGCTGCTGGTTGACGCGCGCGACTTTCCCAACGCCGTCGCCTGGTCGTCCTCCTTGTTCCAGACTGCGACCATCTTCGGTCCGGTTCTTGGAGGTGTGCTGTATGGGCTGACAGGAAGTCCCATCGTCGTTTACGCTGCATCAGCGATGGCCTACTCGACGGGCTTCGTCCTCTTGCGAACGGTGCGATTCAAATCTCCACCTCAACTAAACCCGTCGTCGGGAATGGTGCTCGAAGGCCTGCGCTATGTCTGGCAGAACAAGCTCATCCTCGGAGCCGTTTCACTCGACTTGTTCGCCGTGCTCCTCGGAGGCGCTGTCGCTCTGCTGCCCGTTTACGCGCGCGAGATTCTTCACGTCGGCGCAACCGGGCTCGGCATGCTGCGCGGCGCGCCTGGAATCGGAGCGGTTGTTACCGCCATCGTCATCGCACACTGGCCCTTAAAGCGCCGGGCCGGTATCGCCATGTTGGCTTGTGTCTTCGCCTTTGGAGCGTTCACGATTGCCTTCGGAGTTTCGCACAGCTTCGTGCTCTCGCTTGCGATGCTGGTCCTGCTTGGCGCCGCCGATATGGTCAGCGTCATAGTCCGGCATACTATGATTCAACTCGCAACCCCGGATGAGATGCGCGGCCGTGTCAGTGCCGTCAACATGGTTTTTATCGGAGCGTCCAACGAAGTCGGGCAGTTCGAGTCCGGCCTCACCGCCCAATGGTTTGGCACCGTTCCCGCCGTCGTCCTCGGAGGCATTGGCACGCTCATCATCGTGATCGGGTGGAGCGTTCTGTTTCCTTCGTTGCGGCGTGTCGACGCGCTTGAGTCCGAGTGGTTGTTGAATAACCCGCACAAAACGGCCACTCTGTCAGGCACGCCGCCCGAAGCATAAGCGAAATTGGGGGAAATTGGTGTTGGGGGAAATTGGTGTCAGACGGCCATTAAATCCTAGGAGGACTACTCCGGGTAGGATTTTAAGGCCGTCTGACCCCTCATAACGGACCCCTCATAACGCCTCATAACGACTTACTGGCAGGGCCCTGGCTTGCAGGGCGGGGGTGGCGGCGGAGGCTGCGGCTCAAACCTAAACTGAACCGTGTGTCTGAGACTACCGCTTGTCCCGGTTACTATCGTCCCGTTCCAATCGGGTAGGAACCCCGGGCCCGTCATAAATGATTTGCCGCCGACCACGACAGAAGTTGGGTTTAACGAGCAGCTTAGTCCACCGGGAATGCTGCACGTCAAATCTACCGTGCCCTTGAATGGGCCGAGCGGCGCGACGACCACATTGAATCCGCGAACTCCGAATTTACCCGTGAGCACCGGTTGCAAGCTTATTGAAAAATCCGGAAAGCTCGGACCGATCTGCTTAGAAACGATCGTTCCTCCGTCTCCCACCACGACACATCGGTACTCGCCGGAGATGCCCGTGCAACTCACGCCCTCGAGATCCACATCCTGCTGCGCTTCCTCATTCCAGGCCGCTCCGAATAACACAAAACTCTGCAGAATATACCCATCCAGAGTCGTCGCGTAGCATCCCAAATCCACGTTGCAGCCGATTCCCATCAGAAACTTCGTGGTCGAGGGGGGCTGCAATGACCAGCTCTTCCCGCCATTCAGCGTTATCAGCGTTGTGCCACTGTCACCCACCGCGATGCAGCCGGAAGCCGAAGCGCAACTGACGTCCTGCAGATTATTGGGCGTCAGTGGCGGAGCCTGCGTCCACGTCTTGCCATTAAAGGTTGTGAACAGCGCGCCCTCAGAGCCGACGGCAATGCAGGAACTCGTGCTGGTGCAAGTCATGCCGAAGACCCCCGGAAATCCTTCGAAAATAAGCTCCGGAATCCAGGTCTTACCGCCGTCCGTTGTAGCCAAAATACTGGTCCCGCCTGCAAAACAGACCGTTGTGCTCGGACAACTAATCGCGCTTAGTGTGGCGTTAATACTCAGGGGCTGATCGCTCCAAGTCTTGCCGCCATCGGTTGTAGCGAGAATCACACCGGGGCCTACCGCAAAGCAGGTGGTCGCGCTCGGACAACTAATGCCCAGTAGGCTGCCACCGGAGTGCTGGTTTTCCCAGACCGTTCCGCCGTTGTTGGTTGCGAAGATACCGCCATCCCCGACCGCCCAGCAGTCGTTCGTGTTGGCACAACTAACCCGTGTCAGACGTTGCTTGCTGACAGTAGTCTGAATATTCGTGTAACCTGAACCTCCAGGATAGTTACTTACTATTTCACCCAGGTCTCCCGCTGCAAGACAAAAGCTGGCAGAACAACTCACCGCACTCAGGATCGACGAGTTAGCGCCGGATGTCTGATGCGTCCAGGTTACGCCCGTATTGTTCGTAAAAAATAGATTGTTGCCCGAGGCTCCAGCAGTGCCCGCGGCGACACAATCGGTAGCATTCCAGCAACTGACACCATAGAGGTTCGGGCGAGCAGCCCCACTTACTACCGGCACAGCCGGACCCCAATTCGTGCCGTTGGTAGTCGCAAAAGTGGTTCCTGTGAGGTCCACGGCGACACAGTGAGACGTGCTGCCACAACTAATTGCCGTCAGCAAAAAGGCGCCAGGAACAGGCGTCGGCGGCCAGGTCGCGCCGCCATTCGTGGTTTTCAGGATAACGGGAGTTCCCCCGGAATTGTTCGCCACGGCGTAGCAGGTATTCGCATCCGGACAACTGACCGCTTTCGGTTCAGTGCCTCCAGGATGCGGCTGCGGAAACCACGTCGCACCACCATCGTCAGTTGCGATAACCGAGCCACCGCCAACGGCAAAGCAGTTCACTGTCGTTCTACAACTAATTCCCGATAACCCCACAATCACGCCAGAGGACTGGCTGCTCCAGGTGCCCCCGCGGTTCGTAGTGGCAACGATAGTTCCGCCATCGCCCACGGCGAAGCAGTTGTTTGGATCGCCCGGCGTGCACGCCACGGCCCGCAGCGTCTGAGTCGTATTCGACGTTTGACCGGCCCAGCTTAGTGCGCTACCGCCGCTTCCGGCGCCAAAGATAATCGTGCCGAGATCTCCAACGGCCATACAGCTCAGGGAACCTCCGGCGAAAAGGCAGTTGCTGCCGAACAAATTGTTGCCCTGCGGCAGTGGATTCTGCCAAACCCACGAGCTGGACCCGAGATTCACGGGCGCGCCGATGCCTGGAACTGCCGCAAATGCACACATCGAGATTCCGGCAACAGCTTGCACGAAATGCTTCGAGATTGATCCTTTTTTCATTGCTGTCTCCTTCAACGGGACCGATCAAATGCAAACGCGGCACCACCGTTTGCTATCGATCGAATTCTGGGACAGCTCAATAAAATCAACGGGCTGCGAGACCTGACGCTTTGCAGAACTCCCGGCGCGCAATCGATCTTGATACTGGGCAATATCAAGGCTGATACGCCCTGCGTCGCATCCCCAAAGAAACTCGAACAACAATCGCTGATTACGCGTTAACCTTAGAAAACGCATGCGACTCGGAATCCTTGCCCTGACGCTCGGCGGCGTGGCCACTTTGGCCGCTGCTCCGCCCACATTTGATCGCGATGTGATGCCCATCCTGCAGGACAATTGCCAGACCTGCCACCGCCCGGGCGAGATCGCGCCCATGCCGCTGATGACCTATAAAGAGGTGCGCCCGTTTGCAGCCGCAATCAAAGAGGCAGTCGCACTCCGGAAGATGCCACCGTGGTTCGCGGATTCCAGATACGGCCATTTCGAAAACGACCGCTCGTTGTCTCAGAAGGACATTCAGACGATCGTCGCGTGGGTGAAGAACGGCGCGCCTGAAGGCGATGCTAAGGACCTGCCTCCGCCGCGTGAATTTCTCGAAGGCTGGAATATCCGAAAACCGGACCTGGTATTGCAAATGCCGGCGCCCTTCCAGGTTCCGGCAACGGGCACGGTTGAGTATCAGTACGTGTTGATTCCGGGGAAATTCGAAACGGATACCTGGGTTCAGATGGCAGAAGTGCGGCCGGATAATCGTGCCGTGCTGCATCATGTGATTGCGTTTGTGCGCCCGCCCGGTTCAAAATGGCTGGCCAGTATCAAGCCGGGCGTTCCCTTCGTTCCAACCAAAGAGGAATCCGACATGCGCGATGCCGCGTTCCTCGTCGGCTACGCTCCCGGTCTGCCTCCCACGATTCTGCCCCCCGGGCGCGCCAAGCTGATCAAGGCCGGCTCGGACATCATCTTTCAAATGCACTACACGACGAACGGACACGCCGGCACGGACCAGACCAAAATCGGCCTGGCATTCGTACCCGCTGAAACGGTCAAAGAGCGTGTACTGACGCTGGCCGCCGCGAACGAAGACTTCGCCATTCCACCCGGCGCTCCCAACTATCAGGCGGAGTCGGATTTCGAATTCGGAACGGATACACGCATGGTTGCGCTGCTTCCGCACATGCACCTGCGCGGCAAAGATTTTGAATACAAAGTCACCTATCCGACCGGTGAGTCGCAGATTCTTCTGAACGTTCCTCACTACAGCTTCAGTTGGCAGCTTGTGTATGTGCCTGAGGGCGACATTGTGATTCCCAAGGGCACAAAGCTTCACTGCACAGCGCATTACGACAATTCGCTCAACAACCCGAACAATCCCGACGCCACGAAGGAAGTAAAGTGGGGCGATCAAAGTTGGGATGAGATGATGATCGGCTTCTTCGACGTCGCGTTCGATAAGAATATGAAGCCCAGCAAGCTGTTTGTCGAGAAAAAGAAAAAAGAGCCGGTGAACGAAGCCGCCATGCCGAAGCCGAATCCCGCGCTGTAGTAGGTTGACCCGCCGTACTTGTCTGCTGACGCTCTTCGCGGCTGGGCCGGCATTGGCTCAGAACGAATGGGTCTGCCCAATGGACCGCGATGTGCGATCCAACAAGCCCGGCGTCTGTCCACGCTGCGGGATGAAGCTGATCCCATATGTTCCGGATCGCACCGAGTTCGCACTGAGCGTTTCGCATCAGCCTGATTTGCTGTTGCCCGGCCATGCGGCCAGGTTGACCTTTCGCATGATCGATCCACGAACAGGCCAACCCGTACAGCATTTCGAAATCGTACATGAGAAGCTAATGCATCTGTTCCTTGTGAGCGAAAATCTTGAGTTCTTCGCCCATGTGCACCCCGAGCCGCGGGCCGACGGATCGTTCCAGCTCACAACCGAATTGCCTTTAAGCGGCATGTACCGCATGTTAGCGGACTACTACCCTTCAGGGTCGCTGCCGCAACTGTCGGTCGATACGTTGTACGTAAAGGGACCGTCGCATCCAGCTCACCTCACGCCATCCCTCGAGCCCTGTAAGAGCGCAAACCTGACCGCTTCGATACGGATGGAACCGGGTCAGCCTCTGGCGGGCCTTGAAACTAGACTGCTCTTTACGCTCGATCCAGCCGTCGGCCTCGAGCCCTACTTAGGCGTCTGGGGCCACATGCTCGCAGCGAGCGAAGATCTGATCGACCTGTTGCACATTCATCCGTTTATCGCCAACGGTGGGCCTGACATGCAGTTCAATGTGATTTTTCCGCGGCCCGGCCTCTATCGTGTCTGGACTCAGTTTCAGCGCCAGGGCCAGGTGAACACGACAGTATTCACTGTCCCGGTGAGTTCGCTGTAGTCTCCAGTGCGAACCGCACCGGCGCCGATGTTTCGATAACTGTTCCTGCCGGCAACTGCACGCGTCCACTAAAAACCGGCCCGTTACGTTCCGGGCTATTCCAGAGCCGATGGCTTCTTTACCAGCGTCTCCGAGGGAGAGAGAAGTTTGCCGTTGCTTGAGAGCACCTGGATCTTCTGAACCCGCTTATTGTCGTGGCGATCGACCAAGACCGAGTGACGCTCATTTTTTCGATAGAAATGAGCCTCGCCCCACTGGCGCAACGCGACAATCACCGGGAAGAGATCCTCTCCTTTCGCGGTGAGGACGTATTCCTGGTATGGCGTGCCGTCGGATGATGCCTCAAGCGCAAGTATGCCGTCAGCTACAAGGCGGCGCAGACGCGCCGTCAGGATATTTTTGGCAACCCCCAGACTCCGCTGAAAGTCGCCAAAGCGCCGTACTCCGTCAAACGCATCCCGGATGATCAGCAGGGACCACCAGTCGCCGATCGAGTCGAGCGCTCGGGCCACAGGACATGGGTTTTTGGTGAGACTTGTGCGCTGCATTCTTCACATTTTGTAGTTGCATTATGCAACCACATGCGTTATGGTGTCAAGTAGTTGCATGATGCAACCGGCCGGTCGGGCTGCTGGCCGCTGTTTTTTAAAGGAGAACGCTTTATGACACGCAATGGCTTCATGGCCTTACACCCGTTTGAGAGCACCGTGATAGGACACATACTCCGCTCGTACGCGCGGCATGTCACAGCAACTTTTGTCGCCTTTGGCGCTGTGCTCATTTCTGCAAACGCACCCGCGCACGCACCGGCCAAAACGCCTTCCGTAGCCGTTGCCGCAAGCCCCGCCAGCACCACAATACGATACCGCACGCTACGAGTCGACGGGATTGATCTGTTCTATAGAGAGGCGGGGCCGTCGAATGCGCCCGTTGTGCTTCTACTCCACGGATTCCCGGCGTCTTCCTTCATGTATCGGGATTTGATACCGCAGCTCGCGGCGCGCTATCGTGTGGTGGCGCCCGATTACCCCGGCTTCGGTTACAGCAGTGCCCCTTCCGTCAAGGAATTCAACTATTCGTTCGATCATCTCGCAGATGTGATCGAGAAATTCACGGTCGAGCTGGGACTGGAGAAATACTCCATCTACATGCAGGATTTTGGGGGACCCGTGGGCTTCCGTCTGGCAACCAGAAATCCAGCTAAAGTGGCATCGCTGATCGTTCAGAATGCCAATGCATACGAGGATGGGTTGCCCGACAGTTTCTGGAAACCGGCGCGTGAATTGTGGCGCAACCCGTCGAAAGCGAACTTCGCCGGAATCCGTGAAGCCGCTATGTCAAAGGAAGCGCTGGAATGGAATTACACGCATGGGGTGAAGGACACCACGCGGATAAGTCCCGACAGTTGGGTATTGCAGGGCGCACTTCTCGATCGCCCCGGCAACAAGGATATTATGCTTGCACTCCTTTATGACTATAGGATGAATCTAAAGCTCTATGCGAAATGGCATGATTATTTCCGCACCTACCAGCCGCCCATGCTGATCGTGTGGGGAGAGCATGACGCCATCTTTCCAGCTTCCGGCGCGCGGGCCTATCTGCGGGATCTGCCGAAGGCCGAACTCCATCTGCTCGATACCGGACACTTTGCGCTTGAGGAGAAGAGTGAGGAAATCGGTCAGTTCATGACGGATTTTTTGCACCGCCACGCCAAATAAGTCCAATATGGCGGGCTGCGGGACCGTATCGCGTTTGGACTCAGTTCCAGCGCTACGGCCAGGTGAACACGACAGTGTTCACTGTCCCGGTGAGTTCGCTGTAGTCTCCAGTGCGAACCGTAGCGGCACCGATGTTTCGATAACTGTTCCTGCCGGCAACTGCACGCGTCCATTAAAAACAAACGTATGTGCATACTTTGGGTCGTATTGATACAACCAAAGCAACGGCTCGATTAACCCGTCGGGCAGCTTCGCCATCACCTTTGCCGACGCCACAACGGATTCAGTCAGCGGTCGAATTCCGGAAATCGTCACATCGTTCTTCAACACTGTCCGGTCCCGGACGACAATGGCATCGCGCATTGCCGGACCAGGTGCGCCAGCCGAATCGGATGACGTAACTGCCCCACCGTCCCCCTTCGGAGCGCCGCCTACGACCCACGCCGCGATCAGCAGCATCTCTTGTTCCGACAACGCACCATCGGGCTGAAAGTGTCCAAATCCTTTGACTGCTCCCCACGGCGGCATCCTTCGCGAAAGTACCTGCTCCTTAATTGCCACTGCCCAGGGCCGCGCGTGTTCGTAACTATCGAGCGGAATCGATGCGCTCCCGCCATGACACTCGAGACACCGTGCCGCAAATATTGGTGCTATATCTCTCGTGTAAGTTAGATTGGTAGTAATGATATCGTGCGCATAAGTGAATGCGCTGAAAAGCAGACTAACGATCAGGAGTCTCATGCACCACTTCACGCGGATTCTTATCGTCACAAATCCCGACGAACTCA
>JAFARV010000689.1 GCA_019245255.1 Acidobacteriaceae bacterium
CGAGCGAAATGCCGTTCCAAGAGCTGTTGCCAGCTAGTCGGCAGTCTTCTTCGCAAGGACCAGAGTCTCGTTTGCCGCAGCAGGATCGATATGCTCCACCTGAACGGTGAGAGTTTTGTTGTCGGACGACACCTTCATATGCCACTCGTTGACAAGATCGCCCGGAGGGCCGTCCGTTTTACAGATAACTAATTCTGAGCCAGTCGACCAGATGGAAGCCTTTGACTTGTGGCCGCTATCGTCGAAGAAACAATCACTGCCGTCTGTCTTGCAGTTCAAATGCATCGCCGGCTTCGAGCTGTCTTTGGCCACCCCCTCGATTTTGATGTTTTCTGCCGTTTGAACAATGGTCAGCGTAAGACTCTTTCCGTCAGCGGCCTGACTCTTGGCGGGATCCACTTGCCAGGATCCACTCAGGTTCGGGTTAGGTGCGGTTTCCGCCACCAGCAGAGGAAGGAATACCAACGCACCGATTGCCCCCGCGGAATTCAGGAGCAGCTTGTTCAACATCAGGGTGAACCCCCTTCGGAAACTTAACGAGCAACCGTTGTGCCACAAATAATACTCTGAAATCGTTACAAATTCAAGCTGAATTGCGGTTTCAGGGCGGCGCTTGCGCGAAGACACAGCGCGAAAACGCGCAATTGGCCGCCCTGCGCTCAGGCCTGCCCTCAGGAAGGGTGTTGGATACCGAGGATCAGCCGGACTGTGTCGCGTGCGATCAGCAGCTCCTCGTCTGTCGGGATCACATAGGCGGAGAGCTTGGATTCGGGCGTGCTGATCCTGGCTTCGGTTGCACGCACCTGGGCGTTTGCTGCGCGATCGAGCGCCACGCCTGCCCAACCGAACCCCTCGCAGATGCGGGCGCGAATCGGAGCGGAGTTCTCGCCGATACCTCCCGTAAAAACGATGGCATCGGCTCCCCCCATGGCCGCAAGATACGCCCCGAGGTACTTGCGTGCACGATAGCAGAAGATCTCGATCGCCAGCGCCGCGCGTCCTCCGTTGCCGTGCTCGGCCTGTTTCTGAAGTTCGCGCATGTCGTTACTGAGCCCGGAGATGCCAAGTAGACCCGATTTGAAATTCAACGCATTTTCCACCTGCTCGAGCGGCATGTTTTCGCGGCTTGCGACCACACTCAGAATCCCGGGATCGAGATCGCCGGAACGAGTTCCCATCATTAGTCCTTCGAGTGGTGTCATGCCCATTGAGGTGTCAATGGACCGTCCCGCCTTTATTGCCGCCATCGAGCAGCCATTGCCGAGGTGGAGGGTGATGATGTTTGTTTGCTCGCGCGCTAGTTTACGGACGGCGCGATAACGGTGAGCGACGTAGCGGTGCGACGTTCCGTGAAAGCCGTAACGGCGGACCCGGTGACGCGAATACCAGTCATAAGGCACGGCATATAGGAAGGCGTGTTCCGGGAGTGTCTGATGGAAGGCTGTATCGAACACTGCCGCCTGCGGCACACCGGGGTAGCGCTTGCTCGATGCGACAATTCCCTCCAGGTTTTTCGGGTTGTGCAGAGGCGCGAGGTCAGCGCAGGCCCGAATCCCATCGAGCACGCCGTCATCGATGAGCGCCGACTGAGAAAACAATTCGCCGCCATGGACGACGCGGTGGCCCACCGCATTCACCTCGGCAAAGCCGTTTGCCGAGAGCCAGGTAGCTATGTACTCGAGCGCTGCTGTGACGTCGGCTAACGGGACTGATTCGCTGTTCTTTGCTTGCCCGGACTTTTCGACTGAAGCTCTGGCCTCGCCGCCGATGCCCTCGATGGTGCCGCGGCACAGGCGTTCGTCCTGATCGGCCGCAATGAGTTCCGGCGATGTCCGGATCAACTCGAATTTGAGTGTAGAACTGCCGGCATTCAGGACGAGAACGTTCATTCCTGAATTATGTCGGGGCCGAACTCCGACGGCGAACAGGGAAGCTGGATTCTAAATACTGGGCCGTCACACACGAGCTATCCGACCGCTTGGTTCACGGACGGCTATGATGAGTCGAGATTCCCACATGACACCGCTCCCAAAACCAAGTGCGCATGATCCCATCATTCCTCACCGCTGACGACAGGGATCGGGTATTCCGTACTATTCGGAAGCTCGCTGAGCACGACATTTCCGATTGGGCTCTGACCGGCGGCTTGGCGGTTGAGATGCACATCCAGAATGGCGGTCACACGCCATGCATCCGTGCCTTGAACGACTTGGATTTTGTTATCCATGAATTCCGCGGCATTCCGACATCGCTTGCTGGCGAGTTTCTGTTCAGGCACGTCCACCCTTTAGACCCGCCGGGTAAGACTATTCTGCAGTTGATCGATCGCGACACGTCGCTGCGAGTCGATGTATTCCGGGCTTACGGCGCCACCATGAGCCGAACCACTAACGCGAAACTTGGATCGATACCGGTGCGCCTGATCTCGCTGGAAGATCTGGCGGCGAGGGCGGCTCGGCTCGTGCTCGATCTTGCGGCGGGCGAGCAAGTGGAGCAGAAGCACGCCAGCGACTATCTACGCATGGCAACGCTGGTTGAGACATCACAGGTAGAAGTGGCTTGGAGGCATCAACGCAGACATGCCGATCCTATGACCTTCCGGGAGGCGAACTTACTGCTGCGAGACCTGATCCCAGCCCGATCGGACCTCCTGACAACAGCCGACTATTCGCAAGACACTCGCGCTACGTGTCCGAGGTGTCTGCCTTCGCCGCCATTTGAACTCGCTGACCCGGACTTGGTTCGCTCGCTGCTCGGATATTGTTAAACAACGACACCTCGCCTTCTCAAAGACCTCGCAAAGTCGTTAGCGTAGAGGAATAATCAGCGTCCAGCTCCGAGACGGATTAACAAATACTGGGGCCGTATTTCGCGAACTATGCGGCTGACATGCGCTAGTTTCCGGTTTGCTGTAATCCGCTCGCATTCCCAAAGAACAACGCCGGTTCCCAATAGCCCATGTTTTCCAGCTCTTTTCGACGCAGGCCCAGACAGGGACGGTCATGGGAGAGTGGGATTATCGGGTTGGGCATGGGAGAAGAGTTCGGCAAACCCCCAGAGGGTTAGGCCGAACGTGAGTACATGAAGGGTATCGTTGACACCCGACCATCGCGTAACCGTTATGAATTGCTGCTGCAGTTCGGCGGGAGTCTTTCCCGCGCTCACAAACGACATCGTCGGAACAAGGACAAATCGTGTTATGGCTGCCCACACCAATGCCAGCAGGGCCGCCGAGTAAAGCGGAAAGCGTCGTGAGGGGCCTGCGCTTCGGTCAAAACGGGCTGAGATCGCTGCCGCCACAGTGAAGAGCAATGCGGCCAAGCCGATGGCCGGGTAAAAGATCGGCCCCAGACCGAAATTCTCGGCGCGAGTGAAGTTCGCCCATGAGATCAGGCCGACTCGTTCCCATGCTGGCAGTTGAACGAGCGTTCTGTTTGCGGTCACGCCGGCCAGCAGCCCCCCGAACAGCGTAGCGCCAAAGATAAGACCCCTCGTGATCGAAGACGGCATGAGACACCTCGTTAGTGTAGTGAGTACTCACACTATTATAGATGTGAGCACTCACTATAGCAAGTGATTCTTTCAACCGAGAAGGAACAGAACGATGCCGGAAGTAGTCAGAGGTGCGGAGCACATTGCCCGCTACAAACATTTCTCTAAACTGGGCAGCCGATGGACGGTTGTGCCGCTGCTGTTTTGCGGCGGAGCCGTCTTGGTAACGCTTGGCCTCGCAGGAGTCCTCGGGCTGCTCGGGTCGCTTTCTCGCGCGAGCGTGTTCAACCCCCCGCAGTGGGTCAATTGGCTTCATCTGTCGTTCGGCACGTTCGTGTTGACGGTCGCGAGCATTGGCAATAGAAAGCTTCAGCTAAGCCTGGCAATGCTCGCAGCCGTCGCCGGGACGATCCTGGGTCTTGTGGACCTGCTGGCACGGCCCGCGGCCGGACCGCAAAACGGCATGCCTGCATTGGACGATCCCTCCGATCCACTCACACATCTCGCGGTAGGTCTCCTGGCGATTTGGGCGCTGCACAACTGTAGGCGTAAAAGGTCGACCGCATGAAGCTTATGCTCTACCATGGAAGCGCTTGTAGCTCTGAATAGCATCGAATGGTTCCTTCGTTATCTTCGATAGGGAACATGGGCGGTGCCTCGAGCCGGCGATTGAACACGAATATGTCAAGAAATGGTCGGAATACCCGCCAGCAAATTCTCGACGCAGCCCAGCGGTTGATCAATGAGGGAGGATTCACGCGCCTCACCACAAGTGAGGTAGCGCAAGAAGCTGGCTGCGCCGAAGGAACAATCTTCAGGTATTTCAAACGCAAAGAAGATTTGTGTCTAGCCGTGGTGCTGGAGAATGCGCCAAAGTTCAAAGCCACCATTGCAGTCAAACGCGCGGGCAAAGGGTCGGTAAAGAAGAACCTGGAAGACATCGCGCGTGCTGCGATCCGATTTTCCGACGATCTGATTCCGCTGGGGGCGTCGCTGTTTGCTGATACCAAGTTGTTGACCCGTTATCGTCAGGCGTGGAGCGAGAGTCAACGCGGACCGAAGGAAGCGTTTGATCTGATCGCGGCCTACATTGCAGAAGAACAGCAACTCGGCCGCATTAAACGCAAGGCTGTGCCGCTACTCGTTAGCGCTCTATTGTTAGGACCATGTTTTCACTGGGCCTTCATCCGACAGGGTATGGGGAAGAATGTGCTGCCCATGAGCGACAACGAGTTTGCGGCGGGCATCGCCTCGACGCTCATGCTAGGCTTGGATCCTGAAGACGCGCCGTAGGCATCCTTCTCCGAAGTAACTGTGTAGAACACAAGTGCGCTGTCGTCAACTCGCCGAACTCGTTACTAGTGCGTCCTCCAGCCCTGGATCTTTGGCGAGCCGGAAACTGGCATTCCGAACGAGTAGTCGGAAGGGTTTAGGAACGCCGATATCGAAAAGCTTTCCTAACTTTACGC
The DNA here is from genome assembly GCA_019245255.1 of Acidobacteriaceae bacterium. Taxonomy (GTDB): domain Bacteria; phylum Acidobacteriota; class Terriglobia; order Bryobacterales; family Bryobacteraceae; genus Bog-105. The sequence goes on from JAFARV010000689.1 coordinate 4,962, forward strand.
TTATGGCTTATTGCCAGGCAGCGTCGTTCCAGCGCAGCTCGTCCCGGAAGGCGTGCAGTTTGGTGTCATTATCTATGACCAGGAACTCCAAGCCCGCCATGCTCGCGTAGTCACGGATGTGCTCAGTCGTGAGCGCCTGGCTGAAGCCCGTATGATGAGCGCCGCCCGCGTGAATCCACGCCATTGCAGCAGTTTTGAGGTTGGGCCGAGGAATCCAGACTGCGCGCGCGACGGGTAATTTAGGCATCTGCTGATCGGGCTCGACTACATCCACTTCGTTCACAATCAGCCGGAAGCGATTCCCCATATCAACCAGCGAGACATTGATGGCCGGTCCGGTCGGGGCAGTAAACACCAGGCGCACTGGATCTGCTTTGCCGCCGATGGATAACGGATGGATCTCAAGACTCGGCTTGCGGGCAGCGATCGAGGGCCAGATCTCGAGCATGTGCGCGCCAAGACACCTGGCCGGCGAGCTGAAATCGTACGTGTTGTCTTCCATGAACGACGGGCATTCAGAAACGAGAACGTTCATTCCTGGATTATGTCGAGGCCAAACTCCGAGGCGAACAGCTAAGCTGGATTCTAAACGGTAGGCCGTCACACACGATCTAT
>JAFARV010000710.1 GCA_019245255.1 Acidobacteriaceae bacterium
CGTCCGGCTTACCGGCTTCGGCCTTGCCTCTCGGCTGCTACGCGAGCACCAGGCCCCCGACCCTCCTGAATTGTTCGCCGGAACGCTCGCCTACATGGCGCCGGAGCAGACCGGGCGCATGAATCGGTCCATCGATTCTCGAAGCGGCCTGTACTCGCTGGGCGTGACGTTCTACGAGATGACGACCGGGACTCTCCCCTTCACCGCGTCCGACCCCATGGAGTGGGTGCATTCGCATATCGCAAGACACCCCGAAGCTCCCGCTGACCGGATGAAGACGATTCCGCGCGCCGTTTCCGCCGTCATCATGAAGCTGCTCGCCAAAGCTGCCGAGGACCGGTATCAGACGGCAGCCGGTCTTGAGAGCGATTTGCGGCGTTGCCTTGCCGCTTGGCAAGAGAGGCATGAGATTGAGGACTTCCCGCTCGGCGAACGCGATATCCCGAGCCGGCTGCTCATTCCGGAAAAACTGTACGGGAGAGAGCGCGAAATCGAAACGCTGCTGGCCACCTTTGATCGCGTCGTTAAGGGTGGCGCCCCTGAGCTGGTGCTGGTTTCCGGTTATTCCGGTATCGGCAAGTCGTCGGTCGTGAATGAGCTGCACAAAGTCCTCGTTCCGCCGCGGGGTCTTTTTGCGTCCGGCAAGTTCGATCAGTACAAACGCGACATCCCCTACTCAACCCTGGTGCAGGCTTTTGCGGTTCTGGTGCGGGCTCTGCTTTGCAAGACAGAAGAGGAGTTGGCGAGATGGCGCCAAGGCCTTCGCGAGGCCCTGGATCCAAACGGACGGCTGATGGTGGACCTCGTTCCCGAATTGAAGCACATCATCGGCGAACAACCGCCCGTGCCGGATCTTCCTCCGCAGCAGGCGCAGAGCCGGTTTCAGCTGGTGTTTGCACGGTTTATCGGTGTCTTCGCCAAACCGGAACATCCGCTGGCTCTGTTCCTGGACGATCTGCAGTGGCTGGATGCGGCAACGCTCGATCTGCTCGAGGATCTGTTGAAGCGCGTGGAGTTTCGGAATCTGGTGATGATCGGCGCGTATCGGGACAACGAGGTCGATGCAAACCATCCGTTAATGCGCAAGCTGGAAGCGATCAGAAACGCGGGTGTAGCGGTTCACGAGATGAAGCTCTCGCCCTTAGCCCGCGAGCATGTGGCGCAACTGATAGCCGAGGCTCTCCACTCGGAAGCGGCCGAGTCGGCCCCTCTGGCGGAACTTGTACACGGAAAGACCGGCGGCAATCCGTTCTTTACGATTCACTTTCTGTACGCGCTGACCGAAGAAAAGCTGCTCTGTTTCGATCACAAAGCGGGGCGCTGGTCGTGGAATCTCGATGCCATTCACGCCAAGGGATACACGGATAACGTCGTCGATCTGATGAGCCGCCAGATAACCCGGCTGCCGGCCGAAACGCAGCACGCCGTCCAGCAGTTAGCCTGTCTCGGCAACGCGGTCGACAGTGAGACGTTTTCTATCATTGCGGAAGCGTCACAAGACCAGGTCGCGACGGCTCTGTGGCCGGCGCTTCGCCTCGAATTGGTGGAGTACACCGGAGCATGGTACCGCTTTGTACACGATCGTGTGAGGGAAGCTGCCTATTCATCAATTCCAGAGGAACAGCGGCCCGCCAACCATCTTCGGATCGGACGTATCCTGCTGTCGAAGACTCCGGAGGAAAAGCGGGATGAGGCGATCTTCGACATCGTCGATCATCTGAATCGCGGCGCCCGGCTCATCGATTCAAGCAAAGAACGGGAACAACTCGCAGAGCTAAACCTACGCGCGGGCAAGCGGGCGAAAGCGTCCACCGCGTATGGAGCTGCGCTCAATTACCTTACGGCTGGCTCAGCGCTTGTCGGGGAAGATTGCCTTTTAAGAGACGATTGCTGGGAGCGCCTGCACGATCTCATCTTTGCGCTGGAGATGAACCGCGCGGAATGCGAGTTCTTGACCGGCAGCTTGGACGCAGCGGACGACAGGCTGGCGCGATTGGCGGGCCGGACTGCAAACGTGACGGAACGGGCGGCGGTCGCATGCTTGCGCATAGATGTTTGCACCACGCTGGATGAGAGCAGCCGTGCCGTCACGCTTTGTCTGGACCACCTCCGGGCTGCCGGTATCGACTGGCCGCCACATCCCACTGACGAGGATGTCCGGCACGAATACGAACGGATTTGGGCCCAGCTCGGGGATCGCCAAATCGAGGATCTCGTGCATCTGCCGGTAATGGACGATCCCGAATCGCTCGCCACGCTGGCTGTTCTGATGAAGGTATATCCCGCGGCAACCTTTACGGACCCCAATTTGCCCTCACTCGCTATGTGCCGAACCGTGAGTATCAGCCTCGAGCGCGGTCACTCGGATGCTTCTTGCTACGCCTATGTACTGCTCCCGAGGACGGCGGGGCCGCGCTTTGGCGACTACACGGCCGGTTTTCGATTCGCCCAGCTCGGCTACGATCTTGTCCAGCAGCGCGGGTTTAAACGCTTCGAGGCGAGCACCGTTCTTTGCTTTGCAATTTTCACCCTCCGCTGGATAAAGCCTGTGAGCGCCAGCCGCGATCTGCTGGACGCCGCTTTTGAAACGGCAAACCGCATCGGGGATCTCACGTGGGCAGCCTTCTCACGCGACAGCTTGAACTCGACCCTTCTGTTTGAAGGTGATCCGCTCCCGGAAGTGCAGGGCGAGGCTGAGAAGGGATTCGCGTTCGCCAGGAACGCTCGCTTCGGCCTCGTGATGGATTTCATTACCAACCACCTCGCATTGATTTCCACGCTGCGCGGCTTGACTCCGAAATTCGGCTGCCTCGGTACTGAACAGACCGACGAGCTTCGGATGGAGGAGCATCTATCGGGCAACCCGATGCTGGCTCTTGCGCTCTGCTGGTACTGGGTTCGGAAATTGCAGGCGCGCTATCTGGCCGGCGACTACGCGGCCGCAATGGAGGCGTCGGCGAGCGCGCAACCGCTCCTCTGGACCTCAACGTCGTTTCTCGAGGAAGCGGAATATCATTTCTACAGTGCGCTAGTACGGGCCGCGTTGTGGGATTCCGCGGATGCTTCCGCGCGCTCCCAGCATGCCGAAGCCTTGAATGCGCATCTCGGCCAGTTGAAAACCTGGGCAGAGCATTGTCCCGAAAATTTCGAGAATCGTGTCGCGCTGGTTGGCGCCGAAATAGCTCGCATGGAGGGCCGGAATTTCGATGCCATGAGCCTCTATCAACAGGCGATCCGCGCAGCGCATGCAAACGGCTTCACACAGAATGAAGCGGTCGCGAACGAGCTGGCCTCGCGCTTCTACGCGGCGCTCGGCTTCGAGGACATCGCGCATTTCCATCTGCTGAATGCCCGCACTTGCTACGCAAGTTGGGGAGCCGACGGTAAGGTCAAGCAACTTGAGGAGCAGCATCCGGAACTCAGCCAAGAGCATGAATCGCCCGACTCCAAGCGCACCATGAGCGCGCGTGTCGAGCACCTGGAGCTGGCAACGGTTCTCGTAGTCTCCCAAGCTGTCTCGGGCGAGATTGTGATGGAAAAGTTAGTCGAAACGCTGTTGCGCACCGCAATCGAGCAGGCAGGCGCGGAACGGGGAGTCCTCATTCTGTCGCGGGGCGAGGAGTTGCGGATTCAAGCGGAAGCGCACACGTCCGGAAGCTCCGTCGCTGTCTCTCTGCGCGACGCGCCGGTCTCCGCGGAGGAACTGCCGGAGAGCTTCGTCCGGTATGCTGCCCGTACACAAGAGAACGTCGTCGTGAACGATGCCTCAGCTCCGGGTCCATTCTGCGAAGACGCCTACATTCGCCGTAAGCAAGCCCGCTCCATCCTGTGTCTTCCGTTAGTGAAACAGAGCAGGTTAGTCGCACTTCTTTACCTGGAAAACAACCTGACAACGGGCGCTTTTACTCCGCAGCGAACATCTGTGTTGAAGGTGCTCGCGTCCGCAGCCGCGATGTCGCTCGAAAATAGCCGCCTCTACCGCGAGCTCGAACAACGGGAAGCGAACCTGGAAGCAACCCGCGCCGAGATCCAGGCTTTGAATGAGCGGCTGTTTCGATCTCAAGAAGAAGAACGATCACGGATCGCACGCGAGCTGCACGATGACTTAAGCCAGCAGCTTGCCGCACTCAGTTTGAAAGTGAGCGGCCTCGATAGCCGGCTTGCGGGCTGTGCTCCCGAGGTGGGCCGCGAAACGGTTATGCTACGCAAACGGATCGCAGATGCGGTTGCCACCGTCCGGCAGATTTCGCATGAACTGCATCCGGGTCTGCTGGAACAGGTGGGCTTGCGTATAGCATTGAAAGCTCATTGTGAGCAACTCAGTTCCGGTGCCGGAACGCCCATTGTCTTCGACTCCTCAGGCTTAACGCGGGAACCCTCTGCGCCCGTCCGTCTCTGCCTCTTTCGAATCGCGCAGGAAGCATTACAGAATGCAAGCAAGCATGCTCCAGAATCACGAGTCGAAGTACGCTTGACAGAAGCGAATAGAAGGGTCATTCTTACGATTCACGATAACGGGCCGGGTTTTGATCCCAATCGAATTATTGCCGGGCACGGCCTCGGACTCTTGAGCATGAGAGAGCGCGCCAGGTTGGTCGATGGATCGTGGCGCATCGAGAGCGTGCCGGGGCAGGGCACAACGGTTGTCGCGGAAGTTCCCGTTGAATGAGTCCGTGGGGCAGCCGCATCCGGCTGCGGCCGATCGCAAGGTCGCCCTCTTCGTGAATGTGCGCCTAAGTCCGCCAGCCGCCGCCAAGTGCTCGATAGACTTGCACAAGACTCTGAAATTCATTGCCGCGTGCTTGTGCCAGGGTTAATTCAGCAGCATACAGCGATCGCTGACCATCGAGCACTTCAAGGTAGGTCGTCGTGCCTCCCTGGTAACGAAGCTTGGACAAGCGGACGGACTCCTGCAGATCCGCCACGGAGGCTTGCTGGCGCATTCGGACATCATGAAATTTTTGATAGCCGATCAGCGCATCGGAAACATCTCCGAAAGCGCGCTGAATGGTTTGCTGGTAAGCAATAAGCGCCTGCTTAAATTGCGACTCCGCCAACCTTAGGTTTCCGCGCAATGCGCCACCGGTGAAAATCGGCTGGCTCACCTGCGCGCCGTAAGTCCAGAAGCCAAGCTGCGAACTCATTAGACTTGAGAACGCGCTACTGCGGCCGAATGCACCGCCGCCTGAGCCGGTCAGTGAAATCTGCGGGAAGAACTGAGCCTTCGCGACTCCGACTTCGGCGTTTGCGGCAACCAGGCTCTGTTCCGCTTCGCGAATATCAGGCCGCCGCTCAATCAGCGACGAAGGTAGGCCAGGCGGTACTTCGGGAGGAAGCTTTTGCTCTACCAGAGGCAGCCCTCGTGGTACATCCTGCGGATAGTTGCCGAGAAGGATGCTGATGGCGTCTTCCTGTTGACCGATTTGCCGTTCCAGGTCGGGAATTTGGGCATTGGCGGTATCAAGGGTTTGCTGGGCCTGCAGCACGTCCAGCTTCGTGGCCACACCGTACTCGAGCCTCCTCGTCGTCAGCTTGACGGAATCAATCTGTGTAGCAACTGTGCCGCGCGTGATCTGGAGTTGCAGGTCGAGTTGCAGAAGCGCGAAATAGTCACTTGCTACGTCGCTGACAAGAGTCAATATCACAGTTTGCCGTGCAGCCTCAGTCGCCAGGAGCTGAGCGCGAGCCGCCTCCGTTGCGCGACGCAGCCGGCCGAAAAGATCTAACTGGAACGTTGTGTCAGTCGCAAGGGTCAGAAAATTGGACGTCGCTTGAACGCTGAATTGTTTTCCGCCGCTGAAATTACCGTCGCCTGTAACTTGGGGAAACAGGCTTGAGCGTGTGACCGCCAGTTGCGCCCGTGCAGCGCTGATGCGCTCCGTTGCAAGCTGTAAATCGTAGTTCTGCTTGATTGCTGTGCGAATCAGCTCTTGCAACTTGGTATCTTGAAACACCTGCCACCAGGGAAGGTCTGCATAGGACGCGGCTTGCGCCTGAAGCTCTGGATTTCCCGACAGATCACGATACGCGGTTGGCGTCTGGACAGCCGGCCGATGGTAATTGGGACCTACCATGCAAGCGGTAAGTAAGCCGAAGGCCAAGATAGCGATCAGGATTTTTGGAAGCCTGAACAACAACTCGGTTCTATGGTTCATGACATTCCTCCTGCTGGCGTACATCTCAATCTCCAGGCGCCGGTGCGGGTTCAGGCAACACGGGTACCGCTCCCGATGTGGGTTGTTTCCCGGCGCCGGACAACTTCTCTACCAGGTAGAAGATGGCAGGCACGAAAAAGATCCCGATCGCACTAGCGGTCAGCATGCCTCCGATAACTGTGGTTCCCATGATCTGCCGCGCCACTGCCCCCGCGCCGGTGGCGGTCCACAGCGGCACGCAGCCGAGAATAAACGCGAAGGATGTCATCAAAATCGGGCGTAGCCGAAGCCTGGCGCCTTCGAGCGCGGCTTCCGCGAGAGGTCTTCCCTCCTCATACTGATCCTTGGCGAACTCGACGATCAGAATCGCGTTCTTAGCTGCCAGCCCGATCAGCATGATCAGCCCGATTTGCGAATAGATGTCGCTTTCGATCTGAACCATATATGCAGGCAGAAATTTGCTAAGAATGACCCGGCGCAGCCACAATACACAGAATGCTCCAAACACCGCCACTGGCGTACTGAGCAGAACGCTGAAAGGTAACGACCAGCTTTCGTAAAGCGCCGCAAGAACCAAAAACACGAATAACAGGGAAAGCCCGAAGACCAGCGCTGGCGGAACACCTTCCCGCGCTTTCTGTTCCTGGAACGAGATACCGGAGTAATCAAAGCCCATCTCGCGAGGCATCGTTTGCTTGAAAACCGCTTCGAGAGCATCGGTGGCCTGCTGTGCGCTATAGCCGGGGGCGGCGCTCCCATTAATTTGCGCGCACCGGTACTCGTTGAAGCGCATAGTAAACTCGGGGCCGAGGCGGGGCTTGACCGTAGTAAGTGTCGACAGCAGAACGTTCTCACCGTTTGCGTTGCGGACATAGAACTGTCCGATGTTTTCCGCTCGCGCGCGATCGTTACTCTCAGCTTCGATGTACACCTGCCATTGGCGGCCGAAGCGATTGAAGTAATTGATGAAATATCCTCCCATGAAGGCTTGGATCGTCCGGTACACGTCATTGAGGTTCACACCCTGCTTCAGCACTTTGTCGCGGTCTACATCGACAAACTTTTGCGGGACACTCGGCAGGAAAGTAGTGTTGAGGGTGCCGATTTCCGGCCGTTTTCGTGCAGACTCAAGAAAAATGCCCAAGTTCTTGGAAAGGAACTGAATATCGCTGCCTGAACGGTCTTCAAGAATGAATGTGAAACCGCCGGAGGTTCCGACGCCCGGAATCGCCGGTGGCGAAAAACCGAAGACAACCGCTGCCGGTAACTTACTAAACTCCTGGTTTAAATGCGCCTTGAGCGCTTGAAATTGCTGCGCTCTGGTCTTGCGCTCATCCCAGTGCTTTAGAGTTACAAAATAGGTTGCGTTGTAACTGGTGCGAACAAAACTGAGCAAACTGAAGCCGATGAAGCCGGTTGAGTATTCAACTCCGGGCGTATTCTTCAGAATTGTCTCCACTTGAGCCGCAACTGCCGTCGTGCGTTGCAGGGACGCTCCGTTGGGCAATTGCACATTGACGTAGGCGTACCCTTGATCTTCGTCCGGGAGAAAACTCGAAGGCACGCGATTCGCGAAGAATACCGCCCCAGCGGCAAAAGCCGCCAGCAATACGACCATCACCAGCGTTTTTCGAAGCAGTACTCCGCTCCAGCGGACATAGCCGCCTGTAGCTCGCTCAAAAACGCGGTTGAACCAGTCGAAGAACCTTCTTAGTAACCCGCGGCTTGGTCCCTTGGGCCGAAGCAGCAGCGCCGCAAGCGCAGGACTCAACGTAAGAGCGTTGAACGCGGAGAGGAGGACAGAGATGGCGATCGTGACCGCGAACTGCTGATAGAGTCTGCCGGTAATTCCTGGAATAAACGCAGTCGGCACGAACACGGCGGAAAGGACCAGAGCGATGCCCACGACCGGGCCGGAGAGCTCTTCCATTGCTTTTAGCGCTGCACTCTTGGGCGACATCCCTTCTTCGATGTGCCGTTCCACGCCCTCCACGACAACGATCGCGTCATCCACCACGAGACCGATCGCGAGCACGAGCCCGAATAGGGAAAGAGTGTTGATGGAAAAACCGAATAGCGGAAACAGAACGAAGGTACCCACAAGTGAAACAGGGACCGCAAGGAGCGGAATCAGTGTGGCGCGCCAACCTTGTAAGAAGAGATAAACCACCAGGATTACGAGCGCGAGCGCGATAAAGAGCGTTACGATGATCTCCTTGATACCTTGCGTGACCGACCGCGTCGTGTCCAGCGCAACAACGAAATCCAGATCCTCCGGGAAGCGCTGCTTCATTTGAGCCATCAGCTTCCTCACACCCGCGGCTGCATCGACGGCATTTGACCCCGGTAATTGGTACGCCACAACGACGGCACTCGGTGATCCATTAAAACGGCCGGCTACGCTATAGTCTTGCGAACCGAGTTCGATTCGAGCGACATCGCGGACCCGCACAGTCCCGCCATCGGGAGTTTCTCGAACCACGATGTTGCCAAATTCTTCCGGCGATATAAGCCGGCCCTGCGCGAGAACCGAGTAGGTAAACTCCTGTCCTTTAGGCGCTGGCTCGCCGCCCGCTTTCCCGGCAGGGTTCACGGTGTTTTGCGCCTGAATCGCGCTAATGATCTCCGGAACGGTTATGCCCAGCTTTGCAAGGGTGTCGGGATTTACCCAAAGCCGCATCGCGTATTGACCCGAGCCGAATACCTGAACGTTGCCGATGCCTGGCGAACGCAGGACCGGGTCCGCGAGATTGATGTAAGCGTAATTCGCGAGGAAATTCGCGTTATAAGTTCCATGCGGCGAGTAAACCGCCACTAACAAGAGTGGAGCAGTAACGGACTTTCGAACCGTGATTCCGTAGTTAGTCACGTCCAGAGGAAGTTGAGAAGCGGCCTGCGTTTCACGGGCCTGAGCCAGAATGAAATCGGTGTTCGGATCGGTTTTTACGTCGAAGTCCACAATCAGACTGGTTGTCGAGTTACCCGTGGCATTCAGCGAGTACATGTAATTCATGTGGTCGACGCCATTCATCTGTTGCTCGATAGGAGTGGCAACCGCTTGCTCCAACGTTTGTGCGTCTGCGCCTATGTAAGTAGCAAGGATTTGAATCTCCGGCGGAGTGATGTTAGGAAACTGGGCGACGGGTAAAGTCAGGATGGTGAGCGCGCCGACCAGGACCAGAACGATCGAGATCACCATGGCGACAATGGGCCGGTTGATGAAGAACTTCGACATACGGCTATCTAACCTGGGCTTGCATGCGGAACGGCTTGGGATTCACGTGCGCGCCTGTGCGAACTTTCTGAACTCCTTCGGCAACAATTGTTTCTCCGCCACTTAGGCCGCCGGTAATGATCCATTGGTTGCCGACACGATCGCCGACCGTGACTGTCCGAACGTTTACTTTGTTCTCGCCATCGACAACCGCAACTTGATAGCCGCCTTGCAACTCCGACACTGCGCGTTGAGGAACAAGCAGTGCGCCATGTTGAATCGAGATGGCGGCGCGGACTTTCGCGTATCCGCCCGGCCGCAGATCGTTCCTCGGATTGGCAAAAAGCCCGGCGATCCGAATTGCGCCAGTACCCACATTCACTTGGCGATCCGCAAAATAGAATCTGCCCTCGTGCCCATAAGTTGAGCCGTCCGCCAGAATCAGTTGGAGGCGCAAGGCCCTGTCCGCCGCCAGGCGACTGGTCTCGGTCGGGAAGCGCTTGCGCCACGCGAGATACTGAGGCTCGCTCACAGTGAAATAAACCTTGATCGGGTCAAGGGTGGAAACCGATGTGACCGGCGTACTGCCCGGAGTGACCAGGGCGCCTACTTGAAGCTGGGCTTGTCCTGCGATCCCGTCAATGGGAGCAACCAGCCGCGTAAACTCGAGATTGATTTTTGCGGTTTCAACAGCAGCTTCGTCCGTCTTGATTTGGGCCTTCGCCGTTTCCACAGTCGCTTTGGCCGCGAGGTTGTTCTGGACGGAGTTATCGAGATCTTGCTGGCTGGCGGCCTGTTCCCTTGCCAGCGGCGTATAGCGCTTGACATCCAGTTCGGTCCGGCCCTGAACTGCCTGCGCGTTGGCGAGCATAGCGTTGGCCTGCGCCAATTGGCCTTCCGCTTGATCAAGCGCTGCCTGAAATGGCCGTGGGTCTATCTGAAACAGAAGCTGACCCTTTTTGACAAACGCGCCCTCTTGATAGGCTTGCGTTTGCAGATACCCGGTAACCTGCGCTCGAACGTCGGCATTCACCAAGCCATCGAGCGTGCCGATCCACTCACCATAAATGGGAACATCTGCCTGCTCAACCTGAACCACCTCCACAACCGGCGGGACGCTCGCCGGCGCCCCCAACGCATGTTTCGATGGCCGCATTGCCGCGACGACCACACCAATCAAGACCAGGCAGAAGACGCCGCCTATTAGAAGGTTGCGTTTCGAGACATTGCTCACATGGACCTCCTAAACTCGCTCTAAGGGCTCAGACTATCAGGATTTTGACTTGTCCAATTCACCCGGAAACGGGGCGGGAGCAGGAGCGAATAAACGTCACGCAGACTTCTGAGTCGGCGGTCCGAACCGATGGATTCTCGCAGCTTTCATCTTAATCCGGCCGTCGCTGCCACGAATCAGCTATACTCGCCTGCTGAAGCAACCCTGCAGACCGGCATGATAATCAGACTCGCTTTTTTGGTGTTCACCTCAGTAGCGCAAAGGGCACGGATGCGTGCCCCGAGGCAGGGGAATGAACCCAGTGCCCTTTGCGGGGCACGCTTGATACCGTGCCCGTTTTGCGCGGGTCCCTTAAGAGACGCATGACAATTAAACTGGCGTTTTTGGTATTCACCATTGTCGCAATGATCGCTGCGCAAGAGTTTTCGTCCGTTCCCGAGCAAGGGCGATCCATGGTGGTGACCAGGTACGGGATCGTGGCCGCGCCGCAATTTCTCGCTGCCAAAGCAGGTGTCCAGGCCTTGGAAGCTGGCGGCAACGCGATCGACGCTGCCATCGCGGCGAACGCGGTCATGGGCGTCGTCGAGCCGTACGTAAACGGCGTGGGCGGCGATCTGTTCGCTGTAGTCTACATCGCCAAAGAAGGCAAGCTCTATGGTCTGAACTCGAGCGGTTGGGCGCCCAAAGCACTCACTATCGATTACCTCAAGACTCATGGCATCGACAAACTGGACCCCTACAGCGTGCACACCATCACTGTTCCCGGATGCGTCGCCGGTTGGGACGCGCTCAGCCGCCGCTTCGGCGCGCTGCCATTCCGGAAACTGCTCGGCCCGGCCATTTTCTACGCCGAAAACGGCTTCCCTCTGGCTGAAAAGAATGCCCGTTACTGGAGATCGAAGGTCTACCTTGACAAGCCCGGCTGGAAGCAGACCTATTTGCCCGAGGGCTTCGAACCCCTGACCGGAAACGTCTTCAAGAATCCCAACCTCGGCGAGTCCCTGCGCCAGATCGCCGGCCATGGCCGCGATGCCTTTTATAACGGCAAGCTCACCGAAGTCATGGTCAGGTTTCTGCAATCGCAAGGCGGGGCACACACGCTTGAAGACTTCCGGGATTTTCAACCCGAATGGGTGACTCCGATCTCAACCACTTATCGCGGATGGACGGTCTATGAACTGCCGCCAAATGGACAAGGCATCGCGGCGCTCTCAATGCTGAACATCATGGAGCATTTCCCGCTTGCTCAGTACGGCCACAATTCCGCCGACGCACTGCAGGTGATGATTGAGTCCAAGAAACTCGCCTACGCTGACATGATTCACTACGTCGGTGACCCGCGCTTTACACCGGTTCCCGTGAAAGAAATGCTCTCGAAAGATCTTGCCACCGAGCGGGCCAGGCTCATCAACATGAATCGTGCGGCCTGCCAGGTCGTGCCCTCGGAAATAACCGCAAAATTGAACGCTCACGGCAACTCGACCATCTATCTCTCCGCCATTGATAAGGACGGCAATATCGTCTCGTTAATTCAGAGCAACTACGCCGGCTACGGAACCGGTATGGTTGCGCCCGGCGCCGGCTTCGCATTCCAGAATCGCGGCGACCTGTTTGAAACTACCGCCGGCCGGCCGAACTCCATCGCCGGTCATAAACGCCCGCTCCACACAATTATTCCGGCCTTCATGGAAAAGGGCGACGTCAAGATCGGCTTCGGCATCATGGGCGGATTCAATCAGGCTCAGGCTCACGCGCAGTTCGTATCGAATGTGGTTGATTTCGGCATGAACGTGCAAGCTGCGCTCGAAGCCGCTCGTTTTACCAAACCCACATTCGACGGCTGCGATGTCGAGATGGAATCGAGAATATCAGCCTCCGTTCGAGACGAACTGACTCGCCGTGGTCATCAGATCAAAGTCATCGAGCCGTTTTCGTTCGGTGTGGGGCAAGGTGAAGCCGTGCTCCGCGATCTGAAGCGAGGCGTCAATTTTGCCGGCGCCGACCCGCGTAGTGACGGCGAAGCCATTCCGGAGAGCCCGGCCCCTTTTTGAAGGCAGAAAGCGCAGGCCAGGTGCTTCCCATCCTCGTCAGGAGGATCGAGAAACATGCGATTGAACATCC
>JAFARV010000732.1 GCA_019245255.1 Acidobacteriaceae bacterium
GCGTTCGTTCAAAGCTTTAATCTGGTCTTCGCCGCGCTTGCGATCTTCGATGTCGGTCATGGTTCCGTACCATCTGACGATGTTGCCGTGTTCATCGCGCATGGGCACGCCGCGAACGAGGAACCAGCGGTATTCGCCGTCCGCGCCGTGACGGAACCGCGCCTGATCTTCGAACCGCTCGCCGCTCGCGAGGGAGGCGCGCCAGTGCCGAAGGTAAGACTCGGAATCCTGCTTGTGAATTGCGGAGATCCAGCCTGAACCCGCGGTTTCTTCAGGTGAAAAATCGGTATACTCTGCCCAGCGCTTGTTCGCGAAGGTACAGGTTCCATCCGGCAAAGCAATCCACGCCATAGCCGGCACAGTTTCGACAACTTCCCGGAGCTGACGTTCCTGGCGCTGCAGCCGCAGAACTCGCCAGGCGTAGAGACCCCAAAGGAGCGCTCCGAACGTGGCTACGGATGCAACTCGAAACCACGACGTTTGATAGTAGGCCGGGGCAATCGAAAACTCGATCGTGTCGCCTTCCTGGTTCCACACGCCCGTGTTGTTGCACGCCATGACATGAAAACGGTATGTCGCGGGAGCCAGATTGGAATACTGAACTTCCCGTTTGTTTACGGCCTCTCTCCAGTCGCGGTCCTGCCCGTCGAGCTTGAATCGAAAATGAGTTTTTTCGGGGGCGACCAGGCTCAAGGCCGTGTAGTCGATTGTCAGGTCCTTTACGAGCGGAGGTAGCCGGAGTGCCGCCTTGCGTCCGGCAATCACATCGTAGGTTTTGCGGTCTGCAGTGATCTGTTCAATGTGCACCGGTGGCGGAAGCTTGTTAGGGGAAAGGCGGTGCGGATCAACAACGCCGACCCCTGCGAGGGGAACAAACCACAACTTCCCATCCGGACTCCTTGTCATGCGCGGACCGAAATTGAGAACTCCTGCATGGCTCTTCACGCCATCGGAGGCGTCGAAAACAGATACTTGAATATGCCGCATGGGATCTGCGATCCATGCGGACAGCTCAGATTTTGAAATATGGAGAAGGCCACAGGCCGTGTACAGCCACAGGGAGTGGTCAGTATCCTCTGCAAGGGCGTGAATGGTGTCGCAAGGTAAGCCATTCTTGGTCGTCAGGGTAGACACTTTGCCATCTTTGATCCGGCTCAAGCCGCCATCGGTCCCGGCTAACAGCGTATTCTCAGTGTCGAGTTTGACAACGTTGACTCTTCCCGAACCGAGTCCTTGAGCGGGTCCAAACGAAGCAACAGGCGTGCCGGCCTTCAGATAGGCGACTCCGCCATCCCAGGAGCCCAGCCAGAGCCCGCCTATTTTGTCAGGCGCGAGGAAACAGGAGAGTAAACCTCTAAGTCCCACTTTCTGCGGCGAAAGATACTCTGCGACATGGCCACCGGAGATTCGATAGAGGCCTTGGTCACCGGTTGTCCAGAGAGTGCCACTAGCATCTTGGGCGACAGGACTTACGGACCAGGACCAGGACGGGATGTGTACGCCGGGCATCGGGGTGAACTTACCGTTTTGAAAATAGGCTATTCCGCGAGCGGTGGAGACCCAAAGGCGTCCTTGCGGATCTTCATAAAGGGACCCGACGAAATTATCGGGCAACCCGGCGGCCGCTAACTCACGCACGGCCAACCCCTGTCTTCCTGCCTGTGGGTGCGTTCGCGCACTCTCGCCGGTGCGGTAGATAGTGACTTCACCATTGTTCCAGCGGTTCAGCCCATTTGGCGTTCCCATCCAAATACTGCCGTTCCTGCTTGCTAAGACAGACAGGACGAAGGACGTTGACAGACCTTGCTTTGCGGAGATGCTGGGGACAGTGTACTCGCGAAAACGATCGAGGCCATTCCGGGTACCTATCCAGACGTTTCCTTCGCGATCCTCAAAGAGGTTCTGAACCGCATTACCCGAAAGGCCGTCGGATTCATCGAAGGAATCGATCTTGCCGAGGTGCAAATGCAGCAACCCTGTATCTGCCGTTCCGATCCACAACGCACCATCACGATCGCGCAGCACCGCTGCTTCTCCGAAAAGAGGCGCGCCGGGCGGCAGCTGGAATCGCCGAAATTTGCCGTCCGCGAACTCGGACAGGCCATCCGGGCTCGCGATCAACAGAGATCCGCCACTGGATTCCGCAAAGGGGCGGGAGGAAAAGGTCAGTCCCGCTGTTCTCCGCTGATTCAATTCTGGAACTGCATAGTGCTGCGAGAGACCCGGCGCCCAGCGCCAGAGCCCGTTGGCCGCTGCCATCCACAGGTTCCCGCGGTGGTCCTCATACATGCCCGTTACGCCGTAGCCGCCGAAACTGCCGTCTTGCCCGTAGCATGAGGTACGGCCGCCTGCAATGGCACAGACCACAGTGTTTCCGGTTTGCGCGGGCCCCGCTTCCCAGGCGGTTCCAGATGCCCAGAGCGTCCCGTTACGATCCTGCAATAGGGTGTGAACATCG
>JAFARV010000774.1 GCA_019245255.1 Acidobacteriaceae bacterium
GTTCAATCAATTGAACGAACCCGGCGAGTTGGTGCGGTTTCAGACTAAGTCCGGCGAACTCGTCGTACGCCGCAGCGGTGATCTGCTGGCAATGGATTTTCCGTCACGGCCGCCCGGAGCAGTCTCCGTTCACCCGATTTTCGAGCAGGCCCTCGGCGCCAAGCCGGCGGAGATCCTGGCGGCTCGCGATTACCTGGTGCGGTACTCCACCGTAGACGAGGTTCTTGCGCTCAAACCCGACTTCGAAGCGCTCAAACAAATCGATCGGTTTGCAGTTATCGTGACCGCGCCCGGGAAAGACTGCGATTTCGTATCCCGGTTTTTTGCTCCTGCGAAAGGAATCCCGGAAGACCCGGTGACCGGGTCGTCGCATTGTACGTTGATCCCGTATTGGGCGAAGGAGCTCGGCAAAACGTGTCTACATGCCCGTCAGGTTTCAAAACGGGGCGGCGAGCTATTCTGCGAACTGAAAGGCGACCGGGTTGAGATCGCCGGCAAAGCGGCGCTGTTCCTGACGGGGCAGATAGAGATCTAACGGCAAAGCGACAGCATATCCGCTGCTATCGCGCCCTCACTTTTCGCTTCCCATTCTTTCCCGCAATCGCTTTTCCGCGTCGCTCGGCCAATAGGCGCAATCGAGCTGCATGAAGACTGACGTGTACGGCAGCGCCAGCGTCGTTTTCACGATCAGTACATGAAAGGCGCGGCTAACCTGGTCGAGTTTCGCGATGATCTGCTCGTGCGGAAGTGTCTGGGTGTGACGATCCTTCAGCAATGTGGCGAGCTGATCGCGATAGGCCGATATTCCCGGAGCGTCCTTATCGTCCAAATAGTTTAATTCCCGGTCCGTGTACACGGTTGGGCTCACATGCGGCGACTGCACCAGCTTCGCCAGAACGAACTTCAAAACCTCAATCTGATCCGCACCGGAGACAATTGTCTCGATACCTGCGGCCGATTGATCGGGATACGCCGAGTCGGCGATCACGATCCAGTTACGATGACCATACAAAGGAATGGTCTCCGTGACCGTCTTCTTCCAGCCCGCATCTTGAGGCGCGGCGAACGAGCAAGTGGCGATCAGGAACCACAGCCAGGTGGTACGACGCTTCATCCCTTGCGCCTGGTGGCAGTGGTCGTGGCGCCAAGCTGACGAAGCTGTACCTGCGCGCGCCGGGCGGCATCCGTACGTGGGTTCTGCTGAACGAGAGCCCGGAATTCCTGAATGGCTTTGCTTTTCTGACCCGAGTTTAGCAGCGCCATGCCTTTCATCCAACGAGCGTCGGCAGTCTTCGGGTTTTGCGGGTAGCGCTCCAGAACTGCATCGAATTCCTTGATTGCGGTATCGTACGAGCCGCGGTTGTAATCAATTTCGCCAAGGTAGTATTGGGCGCTGGCCGCCAACTCGGTGTTCGGGAAGTAAGTGAGATATTGCTGAAATTCCTGGTATGCCAGGTCAGCATTACCGCCCTGGAGATCGCGTCGAGCATCGGTATAGGTCTTGTCTGCGCTCATACCGGCAGGGGGTGTTGCCGGAGCACCGGTCTGGCCGGGCGCGCCGGTCGTGGGACCGGTTATTCCAGGAGCAGGGGGTGGATTCTGCATGATCTGCATCTGGTTTTTCAGATCCGTCATCTTGGCGTCCATTCGTTCCAGCCTGGCGCTCAGGTCGTTTAAGGCGTCCTTCAAAGAGCGAACGTCATCGCTCATGGCGTCCACACGAGTGCCCAGCGTTGCCACGGGTGCGAGCTGACGCCCGACTCCGTTCGTTACTGCGTCCTGTAGTTGGGCAGTAGAGCGCTGCGAGGTGTCCTGAACCTGCTGCATCATGGCGGTCAGTTCACCTAACTTGGTGTCCAGATCGCGTTGCATTGCATCTACCTTGTCCTGCAGCAGAGAGATATCGCGCTGCAGTTCGATCATGTCTTTGTTCGCCCCGAAGCAAAAAACGGAGCAGCCCAGGATCAGCGCCGAAAGCCGCAAAAATTTCATAAATTTACTCCTTAAAGGAAGAGGACGGACCGCTCGTCCGTCCTCGTTTCATGGCAACAGTCTTAGTGTAGGAAAAGCAGCGTCTACTGACTGGCCGAGAAGTGAGCGCGCCGGTTTCTCGCGTAACACTCTTCGGTAGCGTCCGTACATAGCGGCCGCTCCTTGCCATAACTGATCGTCTTCAGCTTGTCTCCCGGTACACCCTGCGCGACGAGAGCGTCTTTAGCGGCAGTCGCACGACGGTCGCCGAGCGCTACGTTGTATTCGGCCGAGCCACGTTCGTCACAATGACCTTCGATGGTTACTACAAAGTTCGGGTCCATGCTGAAGATTTGCTTGAGCGCATTTGCGTCGCCTTGCAAGATGGACTGATCCTCAGGCCGGATATCGCTTTTATCGTAATCGAAATGTATGTCCTGAACCTGCCTGGCAAGGATCTCAGCAGCCGTTGGCGAGGGTTGCGCCGGAGGCTGCGGCGCGGGCGGAGGGGGCGCGCT
>JAFARV010000809.1 GCA_019245255.1 Acidobacteriaceae bacterium
CGCGCCGCAAACAGCAAAGAAGTACTCTAGAAGCCGCGGGACCTTGAAGGAGCGATGTGTATGCAGGCGATGGTATCCCATGCTGATGCCGAGTCCCGTCGTCAGCCAATACAGGAAAATCGCGACCGCAAGAGCACGCCAATTGAAAAAGAAAAAAGCGGCGATCGTTCCGATGTGCAGCAGCGCAAAGACGATTGTCGTCGCCCAATTCATCGGCTGCTCGTAAAGGTTCTCGTGTAAACGGTTTTCGGCTTGTACTGCCATGCTTCTACTTCTATGAGTAGCAGCGGGGAGGCATTCGCTTTGTAAGATTTGTGTAATTCCGGGGAGGATTGATCTCAGGCCAGAGGCGGCACGTCCAGCCAACGGCGCTTTTGCCAGGATTCAATCCCTTTTTCGGCCAGTTGAACGCCCTTGGCGCCTTCCAGCAAATTCCATCGGAAGGGTTCATCCACTACCACGTGGCGGAGGAACAGCTCCCATTGCTGCTTAAAGGCGTTGTCAAAATTCTGCTGCTCGGGGACCTTCTGCCACTGCGCGAAGAAGTCAAACGGATTTTCAACGTCCGGGTTCCACACGGGGCGAGGGGTCGCGCCGTAATGTTGCATCCAGCAGTCGCGCAGACCGGCAACCGCCGATCCCTTTGTTCCATCGACCTGAACCGTCAACAGATCGTCACGGCGAACACGCACCGTCCATGAGGAATTGAAATGCGCAATGATTCCGCCGGCGAGCTGGAATGTTGCATACGCCGCGTCGTCGGCAGTCGCGCTGTACTTCCGTCCGGCCTCGTCCCACCGCTCCGGTATGTGTGTTGCTCCTAAGCAGGAAACCGCCTGTACTTCGCCGAAGAGATTATCCAGCACATACCTCCAATGGCAAAGCATGTCCAGGATGACACCGCCGCCATCTTCTTTTCGATAGTTCCATGAGGGGCGCTGAGCCGGTATCGCGTCTCCTTCAAAAACCCAATAGCCGAACTCGCCTCGCACTGACAAGATCGTTCCAAAGAAGCCCAGTTCACGTAAAGTACCCAGCTTCCGCAGGCCCGGCAACCACAGTTTGTCCTGGACTACGCCATGCTTTAAGTGCGCCGCTTCGGCAAGACGATAAAGCTCCAAAGCATCGGTAAGATTGGTGGCTGTCGGCTTCTCACAATAAATGTGTTTGCCCGAGGCGATTGCTTTCCGGACTGCCTCGGCGCGGCGATCCGTGGTCTGCGCATCGAAATAAACCGAATATGCGGGATTTGCGAGCGCTTCGTCGAGATTAGTCGACCACGGGAATCCGTCATGCTCTTCGGAGAGCGCCTGCAGTTTGGCGGCATTACGGCCCACGAGCAGTACTTCGGGCATAATAGTTTCGCTATCGCTCAGCTTCACTCCGCCCTGCTTCCGAATAGCGAGAATCGAGCGTCGCAGATGCTGATTTAAGCCCATGCGTCCGGTTACGCCGTTCATCACGATCCCGACGGCGTGAACTTTGTTATCGGCCATACGCGGCCCCGTCTGGCGAGGAAGCTGTGCACTGGGGGTACGCACCGTTGGGCAGCGGCGGAGCATCGAATCCGGCTCGTGGCAGCGTACCCGCCAGTTCCTGCCGCCAATGCGCGACGTCTCCCGCCGGCCCGTAGCAGTAGATCATCCGCATTGGAGTGGATCCTGTGTTGGTTAGCTGATGGAAAACACGGGGTGGAATGTAGACGGCCTGCCCGGACGCTAGTGGCATCCGTTCCTCCCCCAGGCACATTTCGCCCGATCCCTCCACGACGAAATAGATCTCTTCCTGTTCCTGGTTATGCCAGGGAACCTGCCCGCCATCTGGATCGAGCGTCACGTGGCCTAGCGAAAAATGTTTCGCTTGAATGGGACTGGCTCCTCCAACGAGATTCTGAGTGAGACGCCTGGCCGGATAGCGTCGACCGGCAGTGCTGTTAAGATCCGCGACAATCACAGCCACAGTATTTCGCACCGGCATCCTCGGTCGAAGATGGATAGAGTACCAGAGCTGGATTCCTGATTGCGTCATTGACGCCTTAGAGGGCTGGGAGTAGCCTGAAGTCATGGACCGGAGTGTCGACGAAGTCTATCAGCCATCGCGGCTGTATTCCCGCGCTGGTTGGGCGGCCTTGGCCGGCTCGCTGGTCTGCGTTCTGTGCGGACTCCGTGCCCCGCTCGCATTTATTCCGGGCTGTCTGTGCGCGCTCACCGGGGTAATCCTGTTCTGGCTGGCTGCGAGGCCTTCCATCCACGTTTCCTCCGCCCAGTTCAATATCGGTGAACGAGCGATCGCCTGGCGGGAAGTTCGTGAAATCAATACGACCCTGGGATCTCCCCTGATCCTTCGATTGAAGCTGACGAATGCAAGGCGAAAACTGCTTATTTTCCCCGGAGAGCCGGATCGTATTGCGAAGCTCATCTACCAGCTACGAAAGAATTCATTTCTAGCCAGCTTTGATGGCATTGCGTACCGGGACTTTTGGACCTGGTCCAGCATGGCGGATGGCGGCGCTGCCCGGCCTCTTCTGGATCACCCGGTCCGCATGTTGAGCGCCGACGAGGAGGATGAGATTGAACGGATGTTTCAGAAGCTGAAGTCCGTTGGCCGCATCGACTCCCGCGCTGACGACTCCCGGCCCGGAGACAGCTAGCCCTGCGCGCCAGATCCGGAAAGACTTCTCCGCTAATCCGCGGTTGCCTCATCGTGTGCCTCGCTCCGGTCCTTGTGGCCGCTGCGCTTTGGATTTTCCATGTCCCGCTAATGACGTCCGCAGGGAGCGCTTTGATGGAGGACGACGGACCGCACAAAGCCGACGTGGTGGTGGTTCTCGCCGGAGATGAATATGGAACCAGGGTCCTACGGGGAGCCGAACTCGCGCGCGCCGGCTATGCTCCCTACGTTTTAGTCAGCGAGAATGTCCGTTTCGGCTCCGCGAGCTGCCAGCCGAGTATCAACTATGCAATCGAGAAGGGCTTTTCGGCGAAGCTATTCCGCGATTTTCCGAATAATGCCGACTCCACCCGCGAAGAAGCCGCCAAAATCGACAGCTACCTAAAGCAGCATGACGTCCATTCCATTCTGCTGGTCACGAGCAACTTTCACACGCGCCGCGCGGCTGCCCTGATGCGCGCCCAGGATTCCAACGTACGGGTGAGTGTGGTCCCTGCGCCGGATCCTTACTTCGGCCCGGGAACGTGGTGGAAGTCTCGAAACGCGCAGAAAACGTTTTTGCTCGAATGGATGAAGACAATCGCAACCTGGTTGGGAATGTAGATGTTCAAATCGTTGGCCACACTTTGGCCGTATCTTCGGCGTTACCGAGGGGGCCTGGCGATGGGAATCGGGTCTTTATTGCTGAAGGACGCGATGGCGGCTGCGCAGCCCATTGTGATCAAGATCGGGGTTGATTCGCTTACACGCGGTTTTGAGACTCGCGTTGTCATCGAGCTTGCAGCGGCATTGGTCCTGCTATCCGCCGTTAAGGGCGTGTTTCAGTATTGGATGCGCGTGATCATCATCGGTATCTCGCGCGACATCGAGTACGACCTGCGTAACGACCTTTTTGCCTCACTTACTCGCCTTTCTCAGGATTTCTATGCGCGGTATCGAACGGGCGATATTATGGCGCGCACCACTAACGACCTGAACGCCGTGCGCATGATGCTCGGGCCGGGCGTCATGTACTGCAGCGAAACGTCCATCATGCTCGTACTTGCGGTCATTGTCATGCTAAAGACTGATCCTTGGCTGACGATGATCGCCCTGATTCCGGCGCCCTTCGTGTCGGTGGCGGTGATTCTGTTCGGCCGTCGCATTCACGTCCGCTTTGAGCATATTCAGAAGCTCTTTTCAGAAATCAGCAGCCGCGTGCAGGAAAATCTTTCCGGTGTGCGCGTGGTGCGCGCATACGCTCAAGAAACCGCTGAGGTGCGGCATTTCGAAACCCTGAACGAAGGCTACATCCGGGAGAACATCGGGCTGGCCAGGATCCAGGGCATGTTCTTGCCGCTGTTGCAGGCGCTGATCGGCATCACCTTCCTGCTTGTGCTCTGGGCCGGCGGACGGCAATTGCTTTTGCACCGCATGACCCTCGGCAGTTTTGTTATGTTCAACACCTATATGGGCATGCTGATCTGGCCCATGATCGCTTTCGGATGGGTCGTCAACCTGATGCAGCGCGGAACAGCGTCGCTTGATCGCGTAAACGAAATCCTGCATGAAGTGCCTACGATCGCGTCCGTGGCACAGCCTGAGGATTCGCAGCGCCTGCTCGCGGAAATACGGTTCGAGCATGTAACTGTACGGTTCGGAACCCATACATCACTGTCTGATGTTGACTTGTGCATCCATTCCGGCGAAACGATCGCGATCGTAGGGCACACGGGAAGCGGCAAGACAACACTCGCAAGTCTCATTCCGCGGCTGTTTGACCCCGATGAGGGTTGCGTGTATCTGGGAGGTAGCGATCTGCGCCGTCTTGATCTCGATGGATTACGGCGCGAAATCGGATTCGTCCCGCAAGAAACCTTCCTTTTCAGCGCAACGCTTGCCGAGAATATTGCCTGGGGGGTCCGCGACGCAACTGAGGATCGGATACGATGGGCCGCGGAGGCGGCTGGACTCGGGCCCGATCTTGCCATTTTTCCGAACGGGCTTCAGACCGTCATCGGTGAACGCGGGCTCACGCTTTCAGGAGGGCAGAAGCAGCGTACGGCGATTGCGCGCGCTATCTTGCGGGACCCGCGAATCCTGATTCTCGACGATGCGCTATCCAGCGTTGATACAGTTACAGAAGAAAAAATTCTGGCGTCGCTCACGGAAATTATGCGCGGTCGTACTACCATTCTGATCTCCCACCGCGTATCTACCGTTCGAACGGCCGGCCGCATCGTTGTTCTTAGTCACGGGCGCATCGTCGAATCCGGGACGCATGAGGAGTTGCAGATTCGCGGCGGCTATTATGCCGAGCTTTATCAAAAGCAGCTTCTGGAAGAAGAATTGGAGACGATCTGAACATGTCCAGAGTCTTTAGCCGGAGGAAGTGGCTGCTGTCCACCTCGGGAGCATTTGCGGCAGCTTCTCTGGGAACCGCGCAGGAGTACCGCATCGAGGGCGCCGACTTCAAGCTCGGTGTCGCCTCTTACTCATTCCGGAAATTCTCGCGGGAGCAGGCGATTCAGATGACGAAAGAGCTAGGCACGCCCTATCTCAACGTCAAGGATTATCATCTTGCACTGACCAGCACATCCGAGGAGATAGACACCGCCCGTAAACAGTTCGCTGATGCGGGAATCATCATCGTCGGTTGTGGAAACATAAGTTTCCCCACCGAGGACGAAGCGGATATCAGAAGAAAGTTCGAATACGCGCAAAGGCTCGGATCACCTTTGATTGTTTGTGCGCCCACCCACGCAAGCCTACCGAAACTCGAAAAGTTCGTCCGGCAGTACAACATCAAAATTGCCGTCCACAATCATGGTCCGGAAGACAAGCATTTCCCCACTCCCCAAAGCGTTCTGGAAGCGGTGCGCGGCATGGACCCGCGGTGCG
>JAFARV010000883.1 GCA_019245255.1 Acidobacteriaceae bacterium
CGAACTCCTCACGCGATTCGCCGGGAAGGAGACGGAAGTGTTCAGTGCGGAGGCCATGCTCGGTCGAGTTCTGGCTGGAGCGGAGTTTGCCATCGGGGGTTTTGGGCATGGGTGTGTTGAATCGACTTCATGGCGAGTATGGCGGGACGGGTGTACGGAAGAGGCGGATCGAGACGAGTGAAGTTGTTGACGGGAAGGGTGGATACAAGATTTTCGATTTTTGTGACGGGGCCGGCGGAGGGGCTAGCGAAGCGGATTACCGAACGAACTCAGGGGAGCTGTGGGCGGTCGGGCAGCATGGCAATATATCGTACTACGACATATATTTGTCATTGTTGGAATTGACTTTGCCGAGAGGATGTTCGAGCTGCTGATGAACTCAGGGCATAGCGCAGCATAGAATATCTTCCGTAGTACCAAAGTACCTAGAACAATTCAGAAGGGAAACATAATGTCAGGGAAGACCAAGCTTGCAGCGATTCTTACGCTTACGTCCGCCGCATATACACAGGACGTGATGAGTATGCCGGACCACGATCACGGACGTCACGAGTGCCAGATTCCGCAGAGTACTGTGAGATCGCTGCTTGCTCAATTAGAGCCGGTGGTGCAACTGCCGGACGGTAATGGCGGCTTATTTTCGCCGAACCGCATGTGGGCTGCTGTGGTAGACAGGAATGGAGTTTTATGTGGAATAGCGAAGTCGAACCCGGATGCATGGCCTGGTAGTCGTGCGATCGCAATCGCTAAAGCGGAGACGGCCAATGACTTCAGCAACAACTTACTTGCTCTTTCGACGGCGAATCTTTACGCCCCGACACAACCGGGAGGTTCGCTCTATGGGCTGAACAATTCGAATCCATTTAATCCTGCGTTCAACGCGCCTGCAAACGACCTGGAAACGGGGAAGGGTTTGTGGTCGGCGGAATCATCACGTTCGGCGGCGGCGTAGCGCTATATAGCAACGGCCAGATTATCGGGGGCTTAGGCGTCTCTGGCGACAGTTCGTGCGCGGATCATGCGATCGCTTATCGGATGCGCGGCCGAGCGGGGCTGGGCAACGTTCCTTCTGGAGTTGCGCCGGATAAGACGGACAACATTATATACGCTCCGTCCGGGCAATCCCCTACGGGCTTTGAGCAGCCGCATTGTTTCGCTAGCGATCTTTCCCCGACGCAGATAGAAAATCTTGCGGGTCACGTCTAAGCAACTCGCGCAAAACGGGCGCGGCCGCTTCTGAATCGCGCACAACGCCACAAACCGGCTGTGCGCTTGGCGCACCGAGCACATCAAACGCGCACAACGGCACCGAACGCCTGTGCGCTTGGAGCCAGCGAGGTTGCTTCCGTGTATGTCGGCGCGCATCCGCGGCTGGATGCCGACGAACTCCAACTCTTCCCGCGGCGTGCCATCCACCTCAAGACAGAGTGAGATGGCTTCGCGAATACGCTCGGCAACCTCCTCGAGTGACCGCGCTTGCGTATGGCAACCACGAATCTGGGGAACGGACGGCGGGCTGCACCCGAAACGAAATCGTCGAGACGATTATGCACATCGCTGTTTACGCGGGATTTCCTGCCGCGCTCAATGGACTGTTTGCAGCCAAGGACGTGTTCGCGGAGCGCGGCCAACCAGGAAATACTGAAGGGCCACTGGAGAACAGAGTTGAATGAAGCTGCGGCTTCATGTGAGCTGCTTTAACCAAGCGATCGCTCTTCGCGTCTTCGCGTCGGAACGGCCGTTGGATCCTGGTTCCGCATTACATCCGGCCAAAGCCAGCGATCGAGGGTTTCGTTACAGGGTATCGGGATATTCTCGCCTAGCCCAAAACGGGTGTGAAAAAACGTGTGGTTGTGTGGGCGGCAGAGATCCCGAAGCAGCCCAAGCAAACCCGGCTGGGCGAAACTCGCGCGTTTGGCCTAAACATCTGTCAGAGTAGCCAGAATGCCCAGAATGCCAAACCAGCCTGAGATATTCGAAAAGTTCAGCCGCCAACATCATCTCCGGGATCGAGCGCAAGCGCCCGCTGCACGACCTGCCATAGCTGTTTCCATGCTGCTTCCTTCTGGATATCCTCGTTAAAGAGCGCGTCAAAGAATTCAAAGGAAGTCATCGCGTACAAAGTTGCTGCCAGGCGCGTCTTCTCGGCATCGTTCCCAGTGCCAAGGCGCTCCACGACTCGTCGCGCCGCCCTTTTGCGTCGTTCGTTTCTGGCCTGCACACTGGCTCCGAGTTCTGGGTCGATCACTGCGATTCCATGAATTCTCCGGATCAAAACACGATCACTTGCCCAAAAGTCGGTGAACACCCGAACAAACTCCGCCAGCATTCGCTTCGCCGAACTTTCCTGCATGATTTCCGGCATCCGTGTTAACCCGCCTTTCTTGGCAAGGTCGTCGAAGAGCGCTTCCAAAATGCCGCCCTTCGTTCCGAAGAGGTTGTGAGCGGTTTGGCGTGAAAGGCCGGCTTTCCGTGCAAGTGCCTCAACTGTGAAGTTTGCTAGTCCGTTTGCCTCCAACTCCTCTCGGGCAGCGTTTAGTAAAGCCGCTCGATTGCGATCCATGGTCTCCGACCGTTTTCCGAGATCATATGGCCGCTTGCAGCCATCGTTGATTTTCTTGTTCAATTCGCGAGACCTAAATAGGCGCAGCATTCGTTTGACAATATGTCAAACGAATGGCAGACTGTAAATGAGTGCGGGCGACAGTTCAAACCCTCTCGGACTTTCGAGCGTGCGATTAGGTTATGACGGAAATGGAAGTCAGTCAGCATAAGGGACCGCACCCCGGTCTGCTGGCCTTGGTGTTCACCATTATCTTCAATGCGGGGCTTTACTTTGTCATATCGTTCTCAGGCAACCGCCCACATTTCCCCAACCCCGGTGATCCCGCAGATACCGTAAGCGCTTATTTTCGAGCCCAGCCACAAGACGTGCTGCTGTGTGCGTTTCTCCAGTTTGGTTCGGCTATTCCGATGGGAATCTTCACAGCGGCCGTGGTGAGCCGTTTAAGATTTTTAGGCGTTAGGGCGGCAGGCGCTCATATTGCGCTCTTCGGCGGCTTTATGTTGGCTTTGGATCAGGGCATATCATCGCTTGCGCTTTGGGTAATGTCGTATCCGGGAATCGCGCAGGATGCCTCGCTGACGCGCGCGTTGTACTACTTTGTCTATGCGGTGGGCGGAGTAGGCTATTCAGTACCCTTGGGTCGGTTGATCGCCGGAATATCGATTCCAGCCGGGATGATGAAACTCCTGCCAAGGTGGCTGGTAGTATTCGGGATTCTGCTTGCCATTTGTGGCGAAGCTAGCTGGTTTAGTCTGCTCTCTCTAAAGCTTCTTTTCCTTATTCCTCTCACCCGGTTCCCCGGCTTTATTTGGCTGATTGCCACGGGATTTTTGCTTCCCAAAGCAGTCGGACGGGAAACATCAGTTAGCGCTTGAGAGATCGCCGCCCAACCAGACGTGAGCGCCCAAAACAGATAAGGAACGAGACATGCCACGACGCCTCATTAATTCAACCTTCATTACGCTTGACGCGGGAATCGAGAACCCGCACCTCTGGCCAGACCTCGGGAACTCAGCGTCGCAACTTAGTTTTGAAATCCAGAATGAGCTTCTCCAATCCTGCGACGCGGTGCTCATGGGCCGAAGGACGTATGAATCGTTTGCGGCCGTGTGGCCGACGCGATGTGGTGACAGCTATTCCGATCGCATCAATGCCATGCGAAAGTATGTCGCCTCCACAAGCCTGCGCGACCCACTCTGGACCAACACCGTGGTGTTAGGGAAGGACCTCGTCCAGGAGGTTCGCCGGATTAAGGAGCAGCCGGGCAAAGACATCCTACAGTATGGGATCGGCTCGGTTTCGTTCGCATTGATGGAGCTTGGGCTAATAGACGAATTCAGGCTGTGGCTGCATCCGATCATTCTTGGCAAGAATCGCGTCGACAAATCCAGCTTTCTGGCGTGTCCGCCATCGCGCTTAGATCTTTTGAAGACACAGACGCTGCCAAACGGAATCATCATTCTGAACTACGGAGTCGCTTGGGGCGGTCCATGTCAATAGTCCGCGTCAACTCGTTCGCTGTTTCGCTTGATGGCTACGCTGCGGGCCCGAATCAGAGTCTCGAGAATCCTCTCGGTGTCCGTGGCCCCGAGTTGTTCGAGTGGTTTTTCTCTACGCGCACATGGAAGAAGATGCACGGGCACGAAGGTGGTTCGACGGGTGCCGATAATGAGTGGGCGCAACGAGGCATGGAGA
>JAFARV010000826.1 GCA_019245255.1 Acidobacteriaceae bacterium
TGGACGAGTACGACGACGAAGATGACGAAGACGATGAGGATGACACCGCCGAAGAAGATCACAAGGAGAAGGAATTGTCATCCGGGCGTGGCCGGCATTCCACGCGGACACGTGGCGCTCAGAGTGGCAGTGGCGTGACACGCCCCACGGGAGAGGCGGCCTCCGAGGCCGCTCCAGGCTCGGACAGCGAAGAAGTTGAGAGTGGGGCCGAGACGCATCGCCGCGCCGAGGAGCAGGCCGATCGCGAAGCACAGGAGTTGCAACGCAGCACTCCTTCGGCCGAGGCGGCTGCCCCCCGGACCGATTCTCCTAAACGCACGCGGCCGCGCCCCAAGAAGCAAGGCGGCGCCACAAAGCAGGAAGAAGGCGGTGCTAAGAAAGCCGCCGCAACCACGAAGAAGGCTGTGGCTGCACCGGCAAAAAAGAGCGCTCCTTCCACCAAGACGGCTGCCGCTTCGAAGAGCGCAACCGGTAAGCAGGCCAAAAAGGCCGCACCTGCTTCCAGGAGCACAGCGAAGAGCACTTCCAAAAAATCAACGGCTAAGAAAGCAGCCGGTAAGAAAACCACTGGTAAGAAAGCAGCGGTGAAGAAGGCATCGCCAAGAACGTCTGCGTCGGCGAAAAAATCCGCCAAGAAGGCAGCCAAGAAGGCAGCTAAGAAGGCCGCTCCAAAGAAGGCAGCAGGCAAAAAGGCGAGCTCGAAGAAGCGGCGTTAGCTTTGACCACGAGACCGCGGCCGCACCATGAGACCGCTGCTCAGCCGATCTTTACTTACTGTGGCTCCGCCCGAACCACCGAGCGGCAGCGCTCGAACAGTTCGAGAAGAGAATCGGCGTACTCTTCGGCTGAGCGAGGTCCTTTCACACCAAAACCTGCGGTTGCGTTTCCGCGGCCGTAGCCGGTCGTCACAGCAATGAACTTCATGAGTTCAAGCGCAACCTCATCCGGGTTTGCACCCGGCTTCTTTTCCTGAACTTCTGTTGGCTCTGCCATGCGCGAATCTGGTTCCCTCCTATGCAAGTGCTTCATCACAATTGTTGCATTGACACTCGCTTATGCCGCTTCGGGCGCGCACTCTAATTCGGAAAATGCGCGGTGGGGCCCAGGCTCACCTGATCGAGGCTGAAGACGGTGCGTTTTACGTCGTCAAGTTCACGAATAATCCACAGCACCGCCGCATCCTGATTAATGAATGGCTGGCTAGCGCTTTTCTGCACTACCTGCAGATACACGTGCCCGACGTCACACCGATTGAGCTGACCGAGGACTTTCTAGCATCTAACCCTGAGCTTTATCTTTCCGTCGGGCCTCGTCGCGAATCGGTCCCCGCGGGATTGCATTTCGGCTCGCGCATGGCCGTCCATCCCGACCGGGTCGCTATCTTCGATTTTCTTCCCGAGAAATTACTGGGCAAAATTGAGAACCGTGCTGATTTCCTGGGTGTCCTTGTATTCGACAAATGGGCATCGAACGTCGACTCGCGTCAGGCCGTGTTCTTCCGTGCCCGCGCCAAGACCTGGACCCCTCTCAAAGGGGAAGCACCCGCGCGAGTTGGATTTTTCGCTCAAATGATCGATCACGGCTTCGCCTTCAACGGCCCACACTGGCAATTCCACGATTCGCCAATTCTCGGCCTCTATTTCCGGACCAGCGTCTACCACTCCGTACGGTCGCTCGATTCGTTTCAGCCCTGGCTGGACATGGTCCGGAACTTTCCCGTCGAGGTGTTCGACTCCGCCTGGAAGCAGATTCCGAGAGCTTGGGTACAGGAGGACGAGGAGCCACTCGAGGAGCTGCTTCAATCCCTGCTCGAGCGGCGCACGCACGTCGAACGCCTGCTTGAAGATGTTCGCCGCGAACGCGCTAGCGCGTTTCCAAACTGGCGCTGATTTCCGCCGCAAGACACTGCGCCGTGATGGGAGCGAGCAGGATGCCGTTCCGGAAATGCCCATACGAGACGTACAGACGTGGCGTGTGCCATCGCCCCACGTGTAAGCGGTCACTTGCGGGACGCAGGCCAGTCCAGACCTCGGCGGGCGTTGTTTCTGTCAGATGAGGCAGTACAAAGCCGGCCCGTTCTGCCAACGATCGGGCAATCTCCGGAACTATATCGCGATTGAAACCGACGCGCTCCATCGAAGAGCCGACGATCAGAAATCCGGACGCCCTCTGGACGATGTAGGTATGCCCATGCCGAAGGATGCTATTGCATACTTGCTGGGGCTGCTGGTATCCGATCATGTGGCCCTTCACCGGTTCCGAGGAAGGAATGGGCGGTGCTCCGTCGATCGCGATCGAATCGCTCCAGGCGCCTGCGGCGATCACGATTGTGCTGTGCTCGTAGCGGCCACAGTGTGCCTCGACTACAACCCGATCCGCCTCGATCCGGATACGATGCACAGCGCAGTGCTCGAGAACGTCAACCCGTCCTGCTTGACAAGCACTGCGGAGAGCGAAAACCAGATCACGTGGATTCACCAGGCCGTCTTGCGGGTAGAAACGCGCACCCGCTAGATCTTGCGTCCTAACCCTCGGCCAGAATGCGCGCACACTTTCCCGAGGGACTGTCTTGCTCGGGATTCCGATCTCCGCTTGCTGTAGCGCCCTTTCCTCTAAGGCCGCAAGCTCCTCATCCGAGTATGCGATATCCAGAGCGCCACATTCCTGATAATCGATTGGCACTCCAGTTGCCTCTTCCAGTTCGCGGACAAAAGGAGAATACAAACGTCGCGACTCGATCGCCAGAGAGGAAATGTCTGTCGCGAACTCAACTTCTCCTCCGGGAGCCAGCATTCCGGCCGCCGCCCAACTCGCTTCTCCGCCCAGCGTCGCGGCCTCATAGACGCTGACGTGATAGCCGCGTTGAGATAACCGCCAAGCGGTCGAGAGTCCGATAATGCCGCCGCCCGCAATTGCGACGGAGGTCGTTGAGTTCACACAGATGCGTGCGCCGACTCGACTTCGCTCGCCTTCTTCACCAGCTCCAGGAAGGCGCGCGCAGCGTGGCTCAATGCGCGCCTCGCAGGATACACCAGGCGAATCTTTCGCTCCAGGTTTAGCTCGTGCACGCGGATTTCCTTCAGCAGTCCTTGCCTGATCTCCTGGTCCACGCACATGCGTGGAACGAACGCGACACCTTCGTTGTCCTGGACCAAACGGCGGATCGTCTCTACCGTAGGCATTTCAACATCCATGTTCAACGGAACTTTGTGACGCTGGAACTCCTTGAGCACGGCCTCGCGATAAGGAGAAAGCACGTTGTGCGCAATGAACGTCTCCATGTCCAGTTCAGTAATCGACACGTCCTCGCGGCTCGCGAATCTGTGCTGCGGGGACACGATGAATGCGAGTCTGTCTGTATAGATGACCTGCGAATTTACGTGGTCGTCGTTTGGATCATAACTGATCACGCCCAGTTCGAGTTCACCATCCAGAAGCTGCGAAGGAATCTTGCTCGATTCCGACCTGCGCACCTGGACCTTGACCTTGGGAAACAGCCGCCGATACTGTTCGATATGCCGGAGCAAATATAGCGACGTCGATTCGTTCGCACCAATTGAGAGCCTTCCGGCGTAATTGTCACGCAGCTCACGCAGCGCGTTCTCAAGCTCTGCTTCGAGATTCTGAAATCGGCGCGCGTACTCGAGGACAACCCGTCCCGCGTCCGTCAACAACAACTCGCGCCCCGAGCGATCGATCAGCTTTTCTTTTAGATCACTCTCCAGCCGTTGTATGGCTATTGAAATTGCCGGCTGCGTCCGCAGCAGCTTCTCGCCGGCACGCGAAAAACTGCGCTCCGTCGCAACTGTCAGAAAGACCTTTAAGGGATACAGTTCCATCACGCCCCACCCGCAAAGCGTTTATGTCATGATTATAGCTAATACAAGATTCCAAAAGTATAAATTTGCATAATCAAGCCGACTTCAACTAGCATTGGTGTAATACCGCGAGTTTTGAACGGGTTGAAGCTGCGGACCGTCAACCCGGCTGAGTCCCCCAGGACATAAACGTCCTTCAGTGCGGATCGAAATACAGAGCGAGAGTAAAGGAGCGCACGTTGAGCCGAGTCTACATCTTTGATACTACATTGCGCGATGGTGAGCAATCTCCTGGCTGCAGCATGACCACAGCTGAAAAGCTGGAGATGGCGGCCAAGCTTGTTGATCTGGGCGTAGATATCCTTGAAGCTGGCTTTCCCATCGCATCTCACGGCGATTTCGAATCCGTCGATGCGGTCAGCCGGCAATTCCCGTGGGTGCAGGTGGCGGGATTGGCCCGCTGC
>JAFARV010000177.1 GCA_019245255.1 Acidobacteriaceae bacterium
GTGATCATTGATACCGCCGGGCGTCTCCATACCAAAGAGAACCTCATGGCGGAGCTCGAGAAAATGCGCCGTACCTGCCAGCGAGTGGTCCCCAATGCGCCCCACGAAGTCTGGCTCGTGCTCGACGCAACCACTGGGCAGAACGGCCTCGAACAGGCGCGTAAGTTCACTGAGTCCGCTGGCGTCACCGGAATCATTCTTACCAAGCTCGATGGAACGGCGAAGGGCGGTGTAGTCGTCGCCATCGCCCGCGAACTCAATTTGCCGATCCGTTATGTGGGCATCGGCGAGAAGCTTGACGATCTGCTGCCGTTCGAACCCGAGAAGTTCGTGGAGTCGCTGTTCGATTGAGCCGGACCGGCATGGTGGGCGGCTACATGAGGCAAGCTCTCGACCTCGCTCGCGAAGGTCAGGGGCTGACCAGTCCAAACCCCACTGTCGGAGCCGTCGTCGTGCGTGATGACCAGGTTGTCGGCCGCGGATTTCATACTTGGGCCGGACGTGACCACGCCGAAATCGTCGCCCTCCGCGAAGCCGGCGATGCTGCACAAGGCGCAACCCTCTATCTCACTCTGGAGCCCTGCAGCCATTTCGGCCGCACGCCTCCCTGTGTGGACACCATTATTGGCTCCCGCGTTGCGCGCGTGATCGCCGCCATGGAAGATCCCAATCCCGAGGTCAGCGGACGTGGATTTGCCGCGTTGCGAGAGGCGGGAATCGAGGTCGAGCTCGACAACACCGCCCGCAACGAAGCGGAGCTCTTGAATGAAGGCTTTGTCCATTTCATGCGCACGGGAATGCCTCTCGTCACCATCAAAGCTGCGCTGACCCTCGATGGAAAAATCGCCGCACCGCAGGACAACCTCGGCTGGATCACGAGCGAAATCGCTCGCGCGGACGTTCAACAGGTGCGGCACTTGTCCGATGCTATTCTCACCGGCCTCGGCACGGTGCTCGAAGACGATTGCCTTTTGACCGATCGGTCCGGCAGAGAGCGCGCGCGCCCGCTGCTGCGAATCGTGCTTGACTCGCAACTGCGCGTCCCGCTCACTTCCAAGATCATCACCAGTGCGAAAGGGGATGTGCTCGTCGTAGGAACATCTGCCGCCTCACCCGAACGTAGAAGAGCTCTCGAAAGGGCTGGTGTCGAGGTTTTGATCGCCAACGGTGCCGCCGGCAGGACCGATCCAAAGAAGGTTATCGAATATCTTTCCGAGAATCGCTACTTGTCACTGATGGTCGAGGCTGGCAGCAAGGTCAACTGGACGATGCTGGACAGCGGCTTCGCTGATAAGGTGCTCTTCTACTACGCGCCCAAGATACTGGGCGGCCTCGAGAGTCTCCCCGTCGCAGGCGGCAAAGGACGTCAGCGCAGGGCCGACGCAATACTGCTCGACCGGCTCAGGATTCATCACATCTCGCCCGACGAATTCGCGGTTGAGGCCTATCTGAGGAAGAGCTGATGTTCACCGGAATTGTTGAGGAGGTGGGTCGCGTTTCCGCACTCGATCCGCAAACAACCGGAGCGCGCCTATCGATACTTTGCCGATCCGTCCTTGTCGGCGCTGAAGTGGGTGCGAGTATTGCAGTGAATGGAGCCTGCCTCACAGCGGTCGAACTCAGCCAAGACGGCTTTCGTGCGGACGTCTCACCTGAAACTCTGAAAAGGACCAATCTCGGGGCGCTTCAACCCGGCGCGGCCGTGAATCTTGAGCGGCCGTTGCGACTGAATGCGCGCCTGGACGGGCACTTTGTGCTCGGCCACGTGGATGGCACCGGGGAAGTTCTGGCGCTTGACGAACTCGGGAACGGAAACTGGTGGCTGCGCGTTCGGATTGCGCCTGAATTGACGCGTTACGTCGTTGAGAAAGGATCTGTCGCTGTCGATGGAATCAGCCTGACGTTGGCGGCTCTCTCGGAGGATGTCCTCGAGTTCACCATTATTCCGCACACCTACTCGAACACCACGCTCCGGACCTATAGCGCGGGCGCACGCGTCAACATCGAAGTGGACATCCTGGCAAAGCACATTGAGAAATTCATGCAGTCAGTGCGGAGGTAGTGCCATCGAAGCCGTTGTGTTCCCAAACCGGACGCTACCACAGAACAGTTAACCTGAAGAAAGAGAGCCATTCCAGTGACCTTAACTATCAGACTGTCCGATGAACAGGTAATCGCGCTTGAGGCCAAGGCGGCAGCCGAGGGTCTCTCGGTGGAGGAATGGATTCAGAAACTTGCTACGCCGGCGCAATCCGTTGCCGACCCCGCTCAGCACATCGCCGACATAATTCTCGACAACATGAAAGAAGTGCCGCCTGAGATCATGGCGGCCATGCCGAAGGATGGCGCCAGCCAGCACGATCATTACATTTACGGCTGGCCAAAGAAGCCCGAATGACGGCGCTTTTCGCCGACACTTATGTCCACCCCCTCTGTGGGGCAGCCTCGGGCGGCTGCAAGGCCGCTGCAAGGCTGCGGCCGATCGCAAGGTCGGCCTATTCGGCGTTTGATTGTTCTGACCGAGTCTGCGACGAACCAGGAGTTGCGCGCGGACCAGGCTTTATCGCTCGTGCCAACGAAGAACCCGCAGCGCCCGCAGCGTGTTCCACTGGCTCGGCTCGCCTACTGATTCACCGAACGGTACAGCGAGCGCCTCGTCGTACGCGCGATCGAGCAGCCATCGGCCGTTCCCCTGCTGCTTGCTGTCGATGATACCGAGGGCATCTCGCGTGCGAGCGTCGGCCTGGACATGGCTGTTTCTGAAGTAGTCGAGCGCGCGGAGCACATCGTAGTGGTACCGGGGCGGGAACGCGAACTCAAGAAACTCCGGATTCGCAATTTCGCCCGTCGAGAGCCGCCGATAGAGAGCCCGCTGAAGCAAGTATTCTTCGCCTCGCTGCCTGGCCGCCGCAATTTCCGGTGCGGATC
>JAFARV010000425.1 GCA_019245255.1 Acidobacteriaceae bacterium
GCGGCTTACTCGCGCAGACCGCCGACACCGGCAAGCTTGATCGTTCAGCGGTTCAGGTGAAGACTAAGCGGGCCCCAACGGACGAAGAGTGGAAGGCTCTTCTATTCGGGTGGAAGGTTTGCAAGCACGTGAAGTCAAATGCAATTGTGTACGCGCGGCCGGGGCAAACAATTTCGGTCGGAGCGGGCCAGATGAGCCGTGTCGACAGCGTGAAATTCGGCGCAATGAAAGCCTTGCTGCCGCTCGACGGAACCGTCCTCGCCTCTGATGCATTTTTTCCGTTTCCCGACAGTCTAGAGGAAGCCGCGAGACATGGCGTTACGGCTGCGATCCAGCCCGGCGGATCTGTGCGCGATCAGGAATCGGTCGACGTGGCCGATCGCCTCAACATTGCCATGGTCTTCACCGGCGTGCGGCACTTCCGGCACTGAGCGCGAGTTGGGACACCAGCAGGTCGAGAGAGTCGGCGAATTCGCGCAGTTTACGCTGTTACCGATACTCCCGCGTCATACACGTTCTGATTGCCACCTGCCCGTGGTTTCCTGACGCTGAAGTAAAACGTCGATCCCACATCCGGTTCTGATTCCAGCCAGATGCGTCCGCCATGGTGCTCAATCACTCTGCGGCACGTGGCGAGTCCGATTCCAAAACCTGGGATCTCTGCTCCATGCAACCTTTTTAGCGGAGTGAAAATCCGACCCTGAAACTCGGGCGGTATGCCGATGCCGTTGTCACGGACGGAAATCACCCACGAGTCGCTCCGCTCAGTCGCGCCAAAGTGGATCCTTGGCGGCACGTCTGGTTTTCGGTACTTGATGGCGTTCGAGAGCAGGTTCTCCACCACCTGCGTGATCTGGACTGGATAGGCTGTGATCTCCGGCAGACGGTCTGTCGTAATCTGTGCACCTGTTTCGGCTACAAGTAACTGCAGGTCCACAAGCGCGCGCTCGAGTACCTTCGCGAGCGAAACCGTTCCTTGCCCCTCGGGCTCTGGTTCTGTTGCGGTGGCATATTTCAGCAGCGATTGAATCAGCTCAGTCATATTTCGAAGGCTATTTTCGACGAACCTCAGGAAGCTGTGAGCCTCTTCATTCAGTTGCTTGCCGTGCATCCTCTCGAGCAACTGAATGTAATTTGTTGCAACTCTCAATGGAGACTGCAGATCATGTGAAACGACATGAGCAAACTCGGAAAGCGCCGCATTCGACCGGCGAATGGCCTCTTCCGCCCGCTTTTGTGTGGTGACGTCTTCATACGTTCCAAGCAAACCGCAGATCCGGCCATTCAAATCGCGCAGCGCAGTGGCACTGGCGCGCAGCCAACGAGCGCTGTCGCCGCCGGAGGGAATCTCGTATTGGCAATCGGACATAGGGCGCCCCGTCTTGAGCGGGTTCCCGAGGTCAGTGAGGTGCTTGATGAGGGATTCGAACCCCGCAAGCTCCTCATCTGTCTTCCCACGCACGTCATCCGGGCCCTTAAGGTCCATATCGTTTGCAAACGCCTGGTTGCAGCCCACGTAACGGCCGTCGAGGTCCTTCCAAAACACACGCTGCGGAATGTTGTCCAGAATGGATTGCAGCATTTGTTTCGAGCGGTAGAGTTCCTCGCCTAGTGCCTGTTGCGCCGTGAGCTGCTGGTCCAGCAATGAAGTGAAGAACGCGAACCCTAAAACGAGAAACGTCACAACGACGATCCCGGTGATGCCGAGATCAGAAACGCTGACTGCATGTGAGTAGTCGACAGCACCGCGGGAAGCTCGAAAGCTTGCGGCGCTCATGCCCGTATAGTGCATAGCGGCGATTGCCGCGCCCATCGCCATCGCACTCAGCACTTTCAATGCCGCCCTGTTCCGGCGCGGGTTTCTCAGATGGAACGTGAACCACAACGCGGCCAGCGATCCGGTTACCGCGATCACACACGATAGCGCAACCAGACGGTCATCGTACTCGCACATCGCAGGCAAACGCATTGCATTCATGCCGATGTAATGCATTCCGACGATTCCGGTCCCCATGAACACACTGCCGATTGCCGCTTGCATGGGCGGCACTTGCGGCCGGCTCACAACAAACAGAGCCACTGCACTGGCGAAGATGGCTGCCAGTAAGGAAGCAATGACGGTGGGAAAATCGTAGCGGACCGGCACGGGCAAAGAGAACGCCAACATGCCGACGTAGTGCATCGACCAGATGCCAAAGCCCATTGCACAGGCGCCGCCCGTAAGCCATGCCAACCGTTTTCGTCCTTGCGCGGCGGTTGTCCTCGATGCCAATCCCAGCGCAGTGTAAGAGGCGCAAACAGCGATAATCACCGAGAGCGCCACCAGCCAGGGATCATATCTGCCCGCCAATAACGGCACGTGCGTGTTCACTCCATCCCCCGCGCTTCTACTGTCTTGCCTGCCGAGACTGTCATTGCTTCGTCTCCGGCCGCGGGCCATGTAAAGTAAAACGCGCTGCCCTGGCCCTCTTCGGATTGGACCCAAATACGGCCATGATGCCGCTCTATGATTCTTTTGACAAGCGCCAGGCCAAGCCCGATCCCTTCATGAGCTCGCGAAAGACGCTTAAAGATTTCGAAGATCCTGTCAGAATACGCGGGCGCAATGCCTATGCCATTATCACGGACGCACAGTTCCCATTCACGCGCGGGAGAACATGATTGGGTCTGATTTGCTGCCCGAGCCGCAGCGCGCGAGGAGCGGGCTGAAATCTCGATTTGGAGTCTCCCTTGCCCTCTAAACCGAATTGCGTTGCTCAGCAGCTCCTTGAAGACGGTGGCCAGTTCTTGTTCGCTTCCTAACAGCGCCGGCAACGGCTCAACCTTGATGCTTGCGCCCGCCGCCTGCAGTGCAGCGTGCGATTCTGCAAGCACACGCTTCAATACGGCACCCGTATCGACTCTCCTCTGCAAATCCGGCACGCTCTCGCCAAGTTCCCAGTACTTGCGCAGCCCGTCTACGAGTTCCTGGATCTGCTTCGCCCCGGTTTGGATATGCCCCCGAAATTCCGCCGCCCGCTCGTCCGCAGGTTGGAGTTCTCCGAGCAACTCAGCGAAAAGCCGTACGTTGCGCAGGGGTTCCTGCAGGTGATGGCTTGCCGCGTAAGCAAATTGCCGCAAATCGTCATTGGATCGCGCCAGATTCTGAACGTACGTTGCAAGCTGCTCCTGGCCGCGTCTCCGTTCAGTTGTATCTGCGGCGACTGCGATGGTGCCGATACTGCTGCCGCGCGGGTCGCGCAGCGCCGCGCTCCAGATATCGCAATATACAGCCTCGCCGCCTTTGCGATGCAGTTTCCGCTCAACGCTTGCGGCAGCGGACGTGTTGCGTGCGCTAGCTCGCGTACCATCCATGTCAATGCCGGTGTTCGCAACTCCGGGAAGTTCCTGCGGCGCAAGACAGGGCGGCGGGGCGCCAAGCACCTCAGCTTCCCTCCAGCCAAACAACTCCTCGGCTTTGCTATTCCAGAAATTGACGTTGCCAGACAGATCGATACCCCAAATAGCAAGCGGTACCGTGTTCACAATCGCGTCGATCAAGGCTGTCGCCTCGGCGACTTTTCTCTGTGACTCTTGCCAGTCGCTGACGTCCTGGATAACGGCTAACTTGGCCCGCCGCCCACGGTAGGTTGTTGCGGTTGCGGTGATATCAACAGTTATGATTTGCCCGTCCTTCCGCCGATGCCGCCAACGTCCGGTGGATCGAAATGCCAACGCATTCCGCCGCGCAGCTTCTACCGTGGCCGGAACGTCCTCACTTGGCCTGATATCTTTCAGAGTCATCGAGAGGAATTCCTCTCGCGAATAGCCGTAGTGATGAATTGCGGCTGGGTTCACGTCCAGGAATCTCAAGGTCTCGATGTCATACACCCATGTGGGAAAGGGATGTTGTTCAAATAGCAACCGGTTCTGGCGGTCTGATTCAATCAGTTCATCGACGGCACTTTCCCGGCCCGATAACTCGACGAAGGCAATGGCTCCTCCGCCATTTGCGGTTCGCAGCAGCGAATGCGCGACGCGGACCTGTTTGCGATCAGCTCGTTCTAAGGCGACCTCTTCCCAGCCCTTCTCGTGTTCAGAGTTCAAGTCGATAAACGGAAACAGTTCCGTTACGTGCCGCCCCAGTGCTGCGCCGGGTGGGAAGCCGACAAGCTCTTCGGCGCGGGCGGTGATATCCGTGATCAGCCCGTTGGCATCAAAGAGACAAATCCTGGGCTTGCCAGGCATTTACCTTCCGGCGGGCTCCTTAACGTTCAAAATGCATTTTAGGCAGGTAAGTCAGTCCGCAACCTCCGGCGCGGACGTGCGTGGGAATCTCCGAGCTCAGATGCCCGCAACGCGGTGGGCGAGCTAAACACCCCACACTATAAATGTTCATTTCGGCACTCAAAATTCCTATCTAAAATCAAAATTACGGTCTAATTGGATAATACTCCTAGACAGGCAACAGACGATTTTCTGATTGGTGTAATGTTGGAATCAGCAGCTATTTGCGACATTTTACTTGTGGAAGACAATCCAGGCGACGCGTTGCTAGTGCGCCTGGGATTGCAGAGCGAAGCAAGCCGCGAGGTATCGGTCGTTAACGTCGGGGATGGCCAGGAGGCTCTCGACTACCTCTATAGGCGTGACAAATACAAGGAGGCGCCACGTCCGAAGGTCGTATTTCTGGACCTCAATTTGCCCAAAATTGATGGCCGTGAGGTATTGAAAGCTGTCAAACAGGACAGGAACCTATCCACAATCCCAGTGGTAATTCTGAGCACGTCAGAATCCAGCACCGACATCGATTCCAGTTACCGCCACGGCGCCAATTCCTACATCGTTAAACCACGCGAATTAGCGGATACCCTGAGCACGATTTCACGCTGCCGGACGTATTGGCTGGATACCGTGCGGCTCCAGGTGTCCACAGCGTAAAGTGGGCCGAGCGTCACGATAGCAGGTGCCTCAGACATCCCCGGCGGTTTCTCGAAGGAAAGACCTTGCGAATGGCTAATGCAGCGGAGCGACGGCGGGCGGAATCCAAGGGTTCACCTTGTTCGTCACCGCCCTGTCGGGCCAATAGAGACGCAAAAACAAGATAAAGTCGCCACTGTTGTCACTTGAGGGCGCCGGAGCCTCCAGCCAGTTACAATACTGCATCGGATCCGATGGCGCTTTCGACCCTACGAAGATGTCCAGCGACTTGTCCGCATTCTCGCAGGCCTTGTGCCCTTCCACGTACATCGTGCTCAGAGCGTGCCAGTTTTCCCCTCCCTTGTTGTCGTTCAGCGTGCCATTCGCCTGATACAGCGTTAGCGACCAGAATCCGTTGCCGTCAACCGGCGGAATCTCCTCCGCCGCGTGCTGCGCAGTCGACGGCTTGAAATGGATCGTATAGTTGTTTGCTCCGTTTAGCTGCGTTCCGGTTCCGTCCTTCCTTGTGTAGCCGTACACTGCATCCTTTGCTCTGTTTGCGCCCAGTGCTTGTTGCGCCACGACTGCTCGCAGCAAATATCGCGTCCCATAATCGCCCACATCCAATGACACCGACCAATGCGTCGTGGTTTCACCCGGTGTCTGGTTCGCCATGATTTGTTTGGCCGTGAGTACAGCCCGTTCCAGGGCAGCGATCTCCGCCCTCCCGTTCGTATCCATTGCGCGCGCAGCACACGAGAATTGGCCGGGTATGATGCCGAGCCTGGTAATACGCTTGGTTATGCCGACATCGATCGCTCTTGTCGGATTCGTTGTCATCATCGCCGACATGGTTTCAAAGAACGCACACGCATCCATACTGTCGACCTGCTTAATGGGTTGCGTTCTCATATCGAACGAGGGATTGACCGGGATGTTGTCCGGAGGCATATATGGATTGGGATAGACCGTGAGCGGCGTCAGACTGAAGTTGTTGATAATCTGGTCAGCCACGAATTTCTGATCGTCTTGGGTGCCGGTCGTGTATACGCGCGTAATCATCCACGCTGTGTTTGTATCGAAATCAATCTCGCCGGCTAATCCTGAAGGTAAGCTCTGGGTATTATTTGGTCCGACCAAGGCGTAATCGCCGCTCGTCGTCCCGATTCGTGAGCTCGGTGAATCCCGGCTGACGTTCGTCCAGGCATCGAGGAGTTGGAATATGAAATACCGGTCGCTGCTGATCGGTGAAATGTGCAGGATGAGCGGCCCGTCTGTTAGGTCGAGGAAAGCCGGAGCATACATTGTCGTGGTGCTCGGTAACACGACGTCTTTGTAAGTTGACCCGACGGGCAATTGTGTTGCTTTGTATAACTGATTGATCGGTGATCGGCCAGTGAACTTGATCGCGTTCGGCACATTGGTGGCCACTCGCTCTGTCATCGCAATTGCTACCAGTGGATAGCCATAAATGTACGCCGCAATACCGTCGAGATACGTTTGTGCGGTGCTCGGTTCCAGATCCGCCGGCAACTGGCTCGCTGCGATATCTAGAACTCCGTCAAGATCGGAGTAGTCGGGTTCGTCGGCCGCGGGGCATGCGAAGGCAAGCATCATTATTGCCGCGATCGAGAATACAAGTTTCCTATTCGGACTTGGCACGGGCATGTCCTCTACACTGCCTTGGTGTCCGTTGTAAAGCCGAGTATCATACCGTAGAAGCCGGTGTCGCCGGAAGCGCGGCCGTTCGCGTTACGGCCGGGCGCCGGAAACCAGATTAATTTGCACTTCCACGGTTTCCCCTGCCCGGCACTCACATTCGGTGACCCAGATTTGTGCGCCGTCGCGCACGGCTGCTATCCGTAACTTCAGACGAGGCGCCGTATCCTGGGCTGTCGCGTTCGCTTTCAACAGGATGGGACTGAAAACAGGAACGTACCCGCCTTTGGGTACATCAATCAACACACGATCCACGTCTGTGTCCATGTGCCGGTAATACTCGTGCAGTTTTTGCCGCAGCCGGCGCGCGTCGTTTCTTACGATGGGGTTCAGCGCCGGCTCGAACGAATCGCGCTGATCGAAAACCGCAAGTGCAATGGTGTATTCGCACAACTGATCGGACCTTCCCGCGAGCGTCTCTTCAATCACAAACTCCAGAAACCGCCGCATACGGCGGGATTGCGCGAACCACTCGCTTTCCAATATCCGATGCAACTGAGCCCTCACTCCTATGGAGGATGCAACCGAATTCGAGTGCGGCGATGCGTCGCCATGACCCGTTGCTACTGACGCCACGGTTGAAACAAGTTGAAGGGCACGATGCTTTGCGGCTGCGGATAGCTTTGGACCGGAGTGGCACCCTTTTTGCATCACTGGTTTTAAGGAAAGAATTCTACAAAGAAGAATTCTACTCGGAAAAAGCCAGTTGTAAAGCGCCCTTCAAGGCAGCACTCCCCAACACATTGAAGCTAAATACTATTCATTTCCGGAATGCTTCCATCAACTCACGCCGTAATTCCATGGACCGGTTCCCTCACCAGCTGTAAACGGAGACCACTTCGGACTGTGCCGGAGCGTCGCCTACTACTGCGACATGCAATACAATTTGCAGATTGTGATTAGTCCAGTATTTTGGAAGCGCGCGAAGAATCGGCGTAAGCGAGTCCGGATCCGAGACAATTCGTCCTGCCTCTTCGGTTCCGTAAACGTTGAGACCGGCGCAGACCACGGTGAAACCATTCGTTACAGAATGCGGTAGCCGGCAGAGCAGTATGTAGTCCTCGGCCGATCGCCCGTCGTCAGCCTTTGTGGTCAGTGTCCACCGGCAACCGGTTGAACCCTCTGCAATGCACGGCTTTCCCCGGACGTAGTCGAAGCGGTACCGCATACCTTTGGTCAGGTCCATGGTCCAGCGATTCGTGTACGCTCCGATCAGAACCCCGGAGCCCCGTAGGTCATTGAAATCCATTCTGCTGGCCAGGCGCACGCGCGAGGAAACATGGTGCTGCGAAAACAACGAGGAAATCCGTAATGCAGCTTCGGCGTCGCCCAAACCGACATATTGGTTGAGGGCCGGAACAAAGTCGGAGCCATTCAGAAGATCAGGCGGTAAGTTAATGGGCCGCTGAACCGGGGGGCTCGCATCCCCGTTTCGGTCGGCGTCTAGTCTTTGCGCTCGCAGCGAGGGCTGATATACAATCGGGTGCGCGATGGCGATCACCAGCGGCCCCTTTTGGTGAAAGGCGGGCTGCCAAAAGGCATCGAACGCACTCGGCGGTCCGGAGATGAGCGCCCAAGCAACCGCTGTGAGGCACGCAAGCAATACGGCTGCGCTCAGGATCAACACTCTTCTATCCCGGCGAATGCCAGGCTTCACTCCCGGTGGCTCAGTGGCCAGCTTTTCGGCCCCGTCCGTTGCCGTAGCCGCCACGTTCCATTGAAAGGTTGGGATGTACGATCCCGCGGCGAGTTCGATTCGAAGCGGATCGTTCGCGCCCTCTGCGATGTAATACTGCGCCAGGCGCTTGCGCACTTCGCGTGCGCCCACTCGCACGATACTGTCTTCGCTCAGGTCCTCA
Organism: Acidobacteriaceae bacterium; assembly: GCA_019245255.1. Lineage (GTDB taxonomy): Bacteria > Acidobacteriota > Terriglobia > Bryobacterales > Bryobacteraceae > Bog-105. The sequence continues at coordinate 8,478 of JAFARV010000425.1, forward strand.
GTTCCTTCTCGACCGAAGACGTGTATTGCCAGCGTTCGCTCCTTGAGAGATTTGCTGTCACCCTCCAGCGTCTTTGTGACGACGTACTGCAGAAACATCTGACTTCGGTGCGTTCCGCGAAACACCCGGCTGGCGATGATACGGTCCAGCTCGCTCCGTACATCCTGCTCGCCGGGTTCACCCGTTAAAGAGTGCGATCTAACGGCTGTTAAACCCATGTACGTTCCGCTTGATTATATCCCCAAATCCGCGATTATCCGGCGTCTTACGGTGTGTCCCCTGGTACTCCATTGCGGCTGTGACACTATCTCGAATTACGTAGCCTTGCGACTACGTGCGGTGGAAATTCGATTCGGTCCAAGGAGACCCTATGAGGCAGTTGTGTTATAAACCAATTCGAACTGGTGTCCCGGCGTTTCTGCTCGGGCTCCTGCTTATTCTCTCTACTCGACAGCCTTTAAAGGCGCAATCTCAGCCCGTCTCTGGAACCGTCGTGGACCCCAGCGGCGCTGCTGTTCCCGGCGCTACGGTCACGATCACCGACCTAAACAAGAAGCAGGTGGTGAAGACCACCACAACCGATGGGAATGGCCGGTTTCGGGAACTGGACATCGAGCCGGGGCGGTACGAGGTCGCGGTCGAAAGACCGGGTTTCAAGAAGGCCACAATCAGCTTCGACGTCGACGTCAACCGTCAGGTGGCTCTGGGAAACATCAGTTTGGCTGTCGGTGAGGTCAACCAGACGGTGGCAGTGAATGAGGTTGCTCCCCCGATTGATACCGACAGCATGGACAAGGCGTATCTGGTGGATCAACACCAGATTTCGCAGTTGCCAATGAACGGCCGGAATTGGATCGCTCTCATGAGCATCGTCCCCGGCATGTCCAGTTCGGCCCAGAGTGACTTCAATGTCAACTTCAATGACGTCTCGCAATTTCACGGGCTTGGTGGCCGCGGTTCCGAAAACAACTTTTACCTGGATGGCTCCCCCAACGTTGACGTCGGTGACAATCAGTCCCAGTACACGCAGCCCAGCATCGACTCACTCGGTGAGTTCCGCGTCCTGCAGAGCGCGTTTAATGCCGAGTATGGCCGTGCCGAAGGCGTTGCCATTGCCGTTCAGACCAAGTCCGGCACTGCTCAGTTTCACGGGGACGCTTATGAATACCTCCGCAACGACTACTTCGACGCGAAGTGCGTGCTTTGCAACACCCTTCACCCCACGCTCCGCTATGACCAATTTGGCGGAAATCTGGGGGGCTGGTTGTACGTCCCGAAGCTTTCTACTCCCAAGGACAAAAAGATCTTCTTCTTCTACAACCGGGAGATGACCCGCCGTACGCTGCCCGGAAGCGCCTATGCGGACGTCCCCAATGCGCAGATCTTGAGTGGCAACTTCAGTTCCTGGATTGTGCCTGGCAGTAAGTTGCCATATGCACCGGCGTACCCGGTCGGTACCGTATTCGAACCGGGAACGATTACACGCGACAGCAACGGCAACATCACGGGTGGCACACCGTTCGCCGGCAACGTAGTTCCGCAATCGATGTGGAATCAGCAGAGTGCGGCTTTGCTGAACGTGTATACAAAACTCATACCCGGCTACGCCAGCCTTCCGGCGGCGCCGAGCGCCGGTTATGCCAGATACTACTTCAATAACCCCGACGTGCTGCACAAAGACCAGGACCTCGCGCGCGTCGATTACCAGGTAAACGAAAAATTCAATACATTTTTCCGCTGGGTAAACGATTATCAGAAAGAGCAGTTCCAGACTGGCATATGGGGCGGCGAGCCGTTCCCGATTCAGCCGCAAGCCAGGCCGAAGCCGGGCAGTTCCTGGTCTTGGAACTTCGTCAATACTTTCACCCCAACGTTGGCGGCAGAAACCATCTTGTCCTACAACCATCAGTCGCAGTCTCTCTCGGTCGTAGGTAACAATCCGGTGAGTATCACGGCCATTGGCGCGACGTTCCCGCAGCTTTATCCGCAGACCAACATTACCAACTCCATTCCGAACGTGACCACCAACACTGGCGCTGGTTACAGCACTTCGGATGGCGGACTTACCACAAACTGGAATCTCGGAAATCCCGGTTGGCACAACTGGGGTAAAGACTACGGCATTACTGAGAACGTAACCAAAGTGCTCGGCGAGCACACTCTTAAATTCGGTGCTTATATCAACTGGGACAAGAAGGCGCAGACCGCTACCTGGCCGCAAAATGCGAGCATCGATTTCAGTTCGAGCGCTTCGATGCCGTTAGACACCGGGAACGGCCTCGCCAACCTGATGCTTGGTAACTTCAATAATTACTCGGAAGCGAATGCTGCAATTTATCCGTATTTCGGGTTCCAGGAGCAGGACTTCTATGCTCAGGACAGTTGGAAAGTAACTCGTCGGCTAACAGTAAACTACGGAATTCGCTTTGCGCACATTGTGCCCACTTACACCATCGTCCGCGGTGGCACTCCGGGAGGCGAGGGTACATTCCATCTGTACAGCGTCGATCTCTCCAAGTACAACCCCGCGAACGCGCCGCAAGTTAATACTCAGACCGGCTACCTCGAGGGGAACGTCGCCCAGGAACTTGCAAACGAGGGCTTAATCTGCGATCCGTGCTCCGGTATACCGAAGGGATTTGCTCCGGCCAAGAACTTTTTCCAACCACGGCTTGGGTTCGCGTATGACTTGTTCGGTGACGGAAAGACGGCCATCCGAGGTGGATTTGGAATGTTCAACGAGCGGCTGCGCCAGAATAACTTTAATTTCGGAGCCGGCTCCAACTATCCGAATCAGTTCAGTTCGACCGCGCTAAACGGGAATGTATCGAGTTTCAGCCTGGCCAGCACAGGTCAGACGCCTCCGAACATGACGATCTTCCCTACCGATAACACGATGCCCACCATTTACTCGTGGTACTTCGGCGTCCAGCGCGAACTCGGAAAGGACTTTACCCTCGACGTGTCCTATTCCGGAAACCACGCCATCCACCTGATGGATCAGCGTCAGGTCAATGCGCTGCCGGTAGGCTACACTGCCCAGAATCCGAACGCACTACCTTCCGTTAACGGCTATTACAATGCTCTTCTGCCGTACCTCGGTTGGGGTAATTTGAATGCGGTGGAAACGAATGCGTATTCGCGCTATAACGCGCTGATGCTTCGCGCTACGCGCAGGTTCACCAACGGGTTGACGGGTAACGTCAATTACACATACTCGAGGACCAAGGACATCGTCGATAACGATTCCGACCAAATCAACAATCCATTCAACATTGCCGCGCAGTACGCTCCAGCCGGATACGACCAAACGCATGTTTTTTCGACCGATTGGGTGTATGTCTTTCCGCGACTAACCGATAAGCGGTTACTCGGTATCTTGGCGAACGGATGGGAACTTACGGCGATCTTAAGTGTTCATTCCGGCATGCCGTTCTCGATCTATTCGAACGGGAATCTCGAGGGATACAATGTCGGGGTCCAGTACGTGGATGTTGTCGGTGATCCGTACGCGGGCCAGAACAGTGCGCAATGGATTAACC